>NZ_JBAKHL010000064.1:0-36084 GCF_036902715.1 Micromonospora sp. CPCC 205546 | reverse complement strand
ACCGGGGGCGGCGTCGGCGAGCCGCCCGCCGCCGTCGACGGCGGCGCGCGCCCCTACCGGTTCAGCCCCGGGCCGACGCGGACGCCTCGTCGGTGCCGTCGGCCAGGGCCGCCGGGGCGGCACCGGCCGGCTCGTCGGCCGGGCGCACGCGCCGCAGCAGCAGCGCCGAGAGCACGGCCAGGATCACCGCGAGCACCGCGCTGACCGTCCCGGCCACGTTGAACCCGCTGGTGAACGCCGCCCGGGCGGCCTCGAGCAGCGCGTCGCCGGTCTGCGCGGGGAGCTGCCCGGTCACCGCGCTCGCCCCGGCCAGCGACTCGCCGGCCGCCTCCCGCACCCGCGCGGGCAGGTCGCCGGGCAGGGCGGGGGCGATCTCACCCCGGTAGACGGCGGTGCCGACGCTGCCCAGCACCGCGACGCCGAGTGCCACGCCCAACTCGGTGCTCGTCTCCGACATCGACGACGCCGAGCCGGCCCGCTCGGGCGGCGCCGCCCCGATGATCAGGTCAGTGCCCAGCACGGCACCGGGACCGAAACCGAGGTAGACGATCACCAGGCCGGTCACCGCTAGGCCGAGCCCGTCGGCGGCGCCCACCCGGCTCAGCAGCGCGAAGCCGACCGCGGCGATCGCCATACCGCCGGCGACCACGTGGCCCGGGGCGAACCTCCGCGCGAGCACCGGCGCCAGCATCGAGCCGATCAGCATGGACACCGCGTACGGCAGCATCCAGAGCCCGGCCCGCAGCGGGGAGAGGCCCTCGACCAGCTGGGCGTACTGCGCGAAGAGCAGCGCGACACCGCCGATGGTCGCCCCGCCGAGCAGCATGACGCCCAGGGCGGCGCTGAAGGTCCGGTCGGTGAACAGCCGCACGTCGAGCAGCGGGCTGTCGAGGCGACGTTGGCGGGCGACGAAGGCCACGCCGACCGCCACGCCGGCGACCATCGCGAGCACCGGCCGGGCGCCGACGCCGTCCTTGGCCAGCTCCTTCAGGCCGTACACGAAGGGCAGGACGGTGGCCAGCGACAGCAGCACGCTGAACAGGTCGACCCGGCCAGCCTCCGGGTTGCGGTACTCCGGCAGCAGCAGCGGCGCGGCCACCAGCAGCAGGACCATCACCGGTAC
Source organism: Micromonospora sp. CPCC 205546 (assembly GCF_036902715.1). Lineage (NCBI taxonomy): Bacteria > Bacillati > Actinomycetota > Actinomycetes > Micromonosporales > Micromonosporaceae > Micromonospora > Micromonospora sp. CPCC 205546. The sequence goes on along the minus strand of NZ_JBAKHL010000064.1, from coordinate 34,961 downwards.
GCCCAACAGGAAGACCGCGCCCCACCAGAACGACTCCAGCAGTACGCCGCCGACCAGCGGCCCGACGATCGCGCCGATCATGAAGCAGCTCATCCAGAGGCCGATGGCCGTGGTGCGCTGCCGCGCGTCACGGAACATGTTGCTGATCAGCGACAGCGTGGCGGGCATCAGGGTCGCCCCGGCCACCCCCAGCAGCGCCCGGGTGGCGATCAGCATCTCGGCGCTGGTGGAGTAGGCCGCGATCACCGACGCCACGCCGAAGGCCGCCGCGCCGATCATGAGCAGCCGGCGGCGCCCGATCCGGTCGCCGAGGGTACCCATGGTCACCAGGAATCCGGCGATCATGAAGCCGTAGATGTCCATGATCCAGAGCAGCTGGGCGGCGTCCGGCGCAAGGGCGGCGCTCAGCTGGGGCAGCGCCAGGTAGAGGACGTTGAGATCCAGCGAGAGCAGCAGGGTGGGCAGCGTGAGCACGGCCAGGCCGATCCACTCGCGGCGGCCGGCGCCGGGTGCCACCCCGCTCGCGGTCACCGCCATCCTGCTGCTCCCTGCGCGCCGGCCGGTGCCTGGGCCCCGTACTCGTCGTGCAGCCGCCACCAGTCGTACGGCTCGCCCTGCGGGCGTCCGTCCGGGGTGTCCTCCCAGGTCTCCTGGCGGCCCAGCGGGGTGAGGTCGAGCAGCGTCCAGTTGCTGCCGAGCGCCTCCACGCCCCGCGCGGTGGTGAAGTAGGTGCGGTACACCACGTCGGCGTCGCGCAGGAAGACGCTCAGCCCGAACGACTCCCCCGCCGCCGAGCTGACCCCGAGGTCGGTGTTGAAGTCGGTGCCGTACGACGAGTACCAGGGCAGCGTCCAGCCCATCCGCTGCCGGAACGAGATGATCTCCGCCAGCGGCGCCCGCGAGACGAGCGCGAGGCTGGTGTCCCGGGCGTGCAGGTGGACGGGGTGACCGAGGTTGTCGACGAACATCGCACACCCCTCGCAGGGGTGCGACTCCCCCGGCGCGAGCATGAAGTGGTAGACGATCAACTGCCGTCGGCCGTCGAAGACGTCGACCAGGCGGGCCGGACCGTCCGGGCCCTCCAGGACGTGGTCCCCGTCGACCCGGGTCATCGGCATCGTGCGCCGCTCGGCGGCCAGCGCGTCGTGGGCGCGGGTGGCCTCCTTCTCCCTGGCCAGCAGCCGCTCCCGCGCGGCCTCCCACTCCGACCGCGACACGACCGGTGGCAGATTCATGTGCTTCTCCATTCGTGGCTCACGGACGTCCGCCTGCCGGGTCCGGCGGCGGGCCCGGCGGCGGGCGCCGGCACGGGCGGCGCCGCACCTGGCGGACGCCGGCCGGACGCGCGGGCCGACCCGTCGCCCGTCCCACCGTGCCCGGCGCCGCTCCCCATGCGCTCCCGGTGCACTCCCGGTGCGCTCCCCGTGCACTCCCGGTCCACCGTGACGGTCCGTCGTCGGTGCGCTGCGTTACGGTGACGCCATGCGTTTCGGGCTCCTCGGTCCGCTGGCCGTGCGGACGACGGCCGGCGCGCCGGTCGTCGTGCCCGACCTGAAGGTCCGCGCCCTGCTCGCCGACCTGCTGGCGCACCAGGGCCGCCCGGTGTCCGTCGGTCAGCTGATCGAGGACCTGTGGGGCGACCGGCCACCGGCCGACCCCACCGGCGCCCTGCAGACCAAGGTCTGGCGGCTGCGGCGGGCGTTGCAGGCCGCCGAGGACGGCGGCCGGGAGCTGGTGGTGTCACGCCCACCGGGCTACCTGCTGCGCACCGGGGCGGAACGGACCGACGCCGAACGGTTCGCCGCGCTGGTCGAGCGGGCCGCCGCCACGCCCGGGTGGCGCGAGCGGGTCGCGTTGCTGGACGAGGCCCTGGCGCTGTGGCGCGGGCCGGTGCTGGCCGACTTCGCCGACGAGCCGTTCACGCTGTCCCTGTCCAGCCGGCTGGAGGAGCAGCGGCTGGTGGCCGTCGAGACGCGGGGCGAGGCCCGGCTCGCCCTGGGCGAGCACCACCACCTAGTCGGGGAGCTCGCCGACCTGGTGGCGCGGCACCCGTTCCGGGAACGGGCGCGCGCCCTGCACCTGCGGGCCCTCTACCGGGCCGGCCGGCAGGGCGAGGCACTGGAGAGCTACGCCCGCTTCCGTCGGCAGCTCGCCGGTGAGCTGGGCCTGGATCCCGGTCCCGAGCTGGTGGCCCTGCACCGGGCGATCCTGGCGCACGACCCGGCGCTGCTCACCGATCCGGCGACGGCGACGCCACCCGCCAGCGGTCCCGCCACCGGCACGGACGGCCCGCACCCTTCGTCCGCGCCGGGTGCCGACGACCGCGCGGGCCGGACGGGCCCCGGCGGTCCGCCGCGCCCGGGGGCCGCCGCGCCGGCGCCACCGCGCACCAACCTGCCCGTCGCGCTGACCCCCCTGGTCGGGCGCGCGGAGGCCGTCCGCCAGGTCCACGAGGCGCTGCGCGTCGGACGGCTGGTCACCCTCGCCGGCTCCGGAGGGGTGGGCAAGACCCGGCTGGCCGTCGAGGCTGCCCACCGGCTCGTCGAGGCGTACCGGGACGGGGTCTGGCTGGTCGAGCTGGCGCCGCTGCGCCCCGGCGACCCCGCCGCGCTGGCCGGATCGCTGCTGGCCGTGCTCGGCATCCGCGACACCGGGGCCGGCGAGCCCGGCCCCACGGGCGCCCCGGCCACCCCCGCCGACCGCCTCGTCGACGCCCTGCGTGACCGGGACCTGCTGCTGGTGCTCGACAACTGCGAGCACGTCGTGGAGCCGGTCGCCGAGCTGGCCCAGCGGGTGCTGCGACACGCCCCGGGCGTACGCCTGCTGGCCACCAGCCAGGACCCGCTCGGCCTGGCGGGCGAGCGGGTCTGGCCGGTGCCCCCGCTGGAGCTGCCCGCCCCGGATGCCACCGAGCCTGCGGTGCTGGCCCGTTCCAGCGCGGTGCAGCTCTTCGTCGCCCGCGCCGCCGCGGCCGTCCCCGGCTTCGTCCTCGACGCGGCCAACGCCCGCGACGTCGCCGAGCTCTGCCGCCGCCTCGACGCGGTCCCGCTGGCGCTGGAGCTGGCCGCCACCCGGGTCCGCGCGCTGGGCGTACGCGGGCTGGTCGCCCGGTTGGACGACCGGTTCCGGCTGCTCTCCGGAGGCCGCCGGGGCGTCCCGCCGCGCCAGCAGACCCTGCGCGCGATGCTCGACTGGAGCTGGGAGCTGCTCTCCGACCCGGAGCGGGCGGTGCTGCGGCGGTTGGCCGCGCACGCCGACGGCTGCACGTTGGAGGCCGCGGAGGCGGTGTGCGCCGACCGAGACCTGCCCGCCGACGACGTGCTCGGGCTGCTGGTCCGGTTGGTGGACCGCTCACTGGTCGTGATGACCGAGGGTGCCGGCGAGCCGCGCTACCGGCTGCTCGAATCGGTCGCCGCGTACTGCCTGGCGCGGCTGCGGGAGGCCGACGAGGTGGCGGCGCTGCGCCGGCGCCACCGGCGGCACTACGTCGAGCTGGCCCGGCGGGCCGACGACGGGCTGCGCGGGTCGACGCAGCGGCGCTGGCTGGCACGGCTCGACCAGGAGACGGCCAACCTGCGCCTCGCGCTGGACGGCGCGCGCGTCGACGGCGACGCGGCCGACGCGCTGGAGCTGGCGACCGCGCTGGCCTGGTACCGGTACCTGCGCGGCCGGCTGCGCGAGGCGCGCCGGTCACTCGAGGTGGCGCTCGCCGTGCGCGGGCCCGCGCCGGCGGCGCTGCGGGCGTCGGCGGTCTGCTGGCGGGCCGGGTTCGCCCTGCTCGAGACCGGGGGCGACCACGCCCCGCTGGTGGCACCGGCGCTGGCTGGCTGGCCACCGGACGAGGATCCGGCCGGGCGGGCCAGGGCCGCCTGTTTCCTCGGTCTCGCCCTGCTCAACGCGGGTGACGTCACCGCGAGCGAGGAGCTGGTCGACGACGCGCTGGCGCACTTCGAGCGGCTCGGTGACCGGTGGGGGACGGCCACCGCGCTGAGCCTGCGGGCGGGGCACGCCCAGTCCCGGGGTGACCTGGCGGCGGCCGGCCGGGACGGTGGACGCGGTGTGGCGCTGTTCCGCGAGTTGGGCGACCGGTGGGGCCAGCTCCAGGCGTCCTTCGCGCTCGCCGCCCGGGCGGAGGCGATCGGCGACTACCCGGAGGCGGCCAGGCTGCACCGGGAGGGCCTGCGGATGGCCGAGGAGCTCGGACTGTGGCTGGAGGCCTCCGACCGGCTCTCCGGCCTGGGCCGGATCGCGCTGCTCACGGGCGACCACGACCGGGCGCGGGAGTTCCACGAGCGGGCGCTGCGGCTGGCCGCGGAGCAGCACTTCAAGCCCGGGGAGCTGTACGCGCAGATCGGTCTCGGGCTCGGGGCCCGTCGCGAGGGCCGGCTGGACGCCGCCGAGGAGCTGCTGCGGGGCGTGCTCGAGTGGACCCGCCAGCCGGGCCTGTACGCCGACGTGGTGCGCACCCTGCTCCTGGCCGAGCTGGGCTTCGTCGCCGAACAGCGGGGCGCCGTGCGGGCCGCGCGCGAGTTGCACGCCGAGGCGTTCGAGGTCGCCACCGCCCTCGGCGATCCCCGGGCGCAGGCGCTCGCGCTGGAGGGGCTGGCCGGGACGGCGACGCTCGACGGCCGGCACGCTGACGCCGCCCGGCTGCTCGGCTCGGCGGCCATGGCGCGCGCCGCGGTGGGTGCGCCGCTGCCGGCCGGGGAGCGGAGCGACGTCGACCGGATCAGCGGCGCCGCGCGGAAGGCGCTCGGTCCGGTGGCGTTCTCGGCGGAGTTCGACCGGGGCACGGCGCTCTCGCCGGACGACGCCTGCCGGTCGCTGGTGGCCGGACTTCCCCGGCCCGCGTGAGCTCCCCCGGACGCGTCGCACGCCCGCATACGCCGCGTCCGCCCCGCCGGGTGCGGCGAGGCGGACGTGGACGCTGTCGCGAGAGGGTGCCGGAGGGCCAATTCGGCCCCGGGCCCCGGTGGTCCGTCAGCGGCTGCCCTCGAGCTGGCCGCGCAGCTTGCCCAGCGCGCGGGCGAGCAGGCGGGAGACGTGCATCTGGGAGACCCCGACCTGCGCGGCGATCTCGCTCTGGGTCAGGTTGCCGTAGAAACGCAGAGTCAGGATCTTCTGCTCGCGCTCGTCGAGCGTGGCGAGCGCCGGGCCGAGGGCCACCCGCAGCTCGGCCAGCTCGAACTCGCCGTCCTCGCCGCCCAGGGTGTCGCCGAGTTCGGTGCCGCTGTCGCCGTCGCCGATGGGGGTGGACAGGGAGACGGCGTTGTAGGCGCGGGCGCCCTCGAGCCCCTCCAGGACCTCTTCCTCCGTGACGCCGAGGTGGGTGGCGATGTCGGCGACGGTGGGCGCGCGGTTGAGCGTCTGGGTGAGGGTGCCGTTGGCCTCGGAGATGCGCAGCCGCAGCTCCTGCAGGCGGCGCGGGACCCGGATGTTCCAGGTGCGGTCGCGGAAGTGGCGCTTGATCTCACCGAGGATCGTCGGGATGGCGAAGCCGGCGAAGTCGACACCGCGGGAGGCGTCGAACCGGTCCACGGCCTTGATCAGCCCGAGGGCGGCGGTCTGGGCCAGGTCGCCGTTGGGCTCGCCGCGCCCGCTGTAGCGGAAGGCGAGGTGCTGGGCCAGCGGCAGCCACGCCTCGATCACCCGCGCCCGCAGCGCCGGCCGGTCGGGGTGCCCCTCCGGCAGGGCGCAGAGGGCGGCGGTCAGCTCGCTCGCGCGGGTCTCGTCACCGGAGACCGTGGGAGCGGCGTCGGTGATGGTGGTGGTGGTGGTGGTGCTCGGCGCGGTCGTCGTGGTGATCATGCTGCCCTTCCTGTGCCACAGATGCCGCGACGCCGGGAACCGGCGACCGCAGTGCCATCACCCTAGACCAACGGCTGCCTCCATATCAACCGAACGGCCGATGGATGAAAGGGACAAATTTTCCCAGACGGAGCCTCGTCCGTGTGCCGTACGCCACGGGCGGTGGCGCCACCGGGCCTCGGGAGGGGCCGTCGCCGAGGCCCGGGAGGCGGTCTCGGCGGGGCTCAGGAGGCGGCCGTTCCCACGTAGAGCCGGCTCACCGTCTCGGCGACGCAGACCGGCTTGCCGCCGGCGTCGCACTCCACGGTCGCGGCGGTGACCAGCTGCACCCCGCCGGTCACCGGGGACACCTCCGCGATGGTGGCGACCGCCCGGATCGCCGTACCGACCCGGACCGGAGCGGGGAACCGCACCCGGTTGAGCCCGTAGTTGACCCCCATCCGCACGCCCCGCACGCGGTAGAGCCGGCCCACCAGCGCCGGCAGCAGCGACAGGGTCAGGAAACCGTGGGCGACCGTGCCGCCGTACGGGCCGTCGGCCGCCCGCGCCGCGTCGAGGTGGATCCACTGGTGGTCGTCGGTGGCGTCGGCGAACAGTTCGACGCGCCCCTGCTCGATCCGCTGCCACGGCCCCGGGCCGAGGGTCTCCCCCACCGCGGCGGCCAGCTCGTCGACGGAGTCGAAGGTCCTCATGCCAGGTGCCCTCCCAGTCGGGTGTAGCCGCGCAGCAGGTCCCGCGCGATGATGAGCCGCTGCATCTCGTCGGTGCCCTCGAAGATCCGGTAGAGCCGGACCTGCCGGTACCACCGCTCCACGGGCAGTTCCCGGGTGTAGCCCATGCCGCCGTGGATCTGCAGCACCCGGTCGACCACCCGGTTGACCATGCCGGCGCCGTAGAGCTTCGCCATCGAGGACGCGTGCCGCGGGTCCATGCCCTGGTCCACCGTCCAGGCCGCCCGCAGGATGAGCCAGCGGGCCGCCTCCAGCTCGGTCTCGGAGTCGGCGATCATCCACTGGATCGCCTGGTTGTCGCCGATCGGCCGGCCGAACGTCTGGCGGGTGGTGGCGTGGTCGATCGCCATGCGCAGCGCCCGCTCGGCGATGCCGACGGCGTGCGAGGGGATGGTGTAGCGCCCCTTGCCGATCCACTCCATCGCGAGGGTGAAGCCCTGGCCGGGCTCGCCGAGGATGTTACGCTCCGGCACCCGTACGTCGTCGAAGACCAGCGCGGCCGGCCCGCCCTCGCCCATGGTCTGGATGAACTCCGAGCGCCAGCCCATCGCCCGGTCCACCAGGAAGGCGGTGGCGCCGCCGTTGCGGGCGCCCTTCTCCCGGTCGGTGACCGCGATGACGATGGCGAAGTCGGCCTCGTTGCCGCCGGTGATGAAGGTCTTCTCGCCGTTGAGCACCCAGTCGCCGCCGTCGCGGCGGGCGCTGAGCCGGATGTTGGCCGCGTCGGACCCCGCGCCCGGCTCGGTGATCGCGAAGCAGCTGCGCCGCTCCCCCTCGATCGTCGGGACCAGGAACTCCCGCTTCTGCGCATCGTTGGCCCGGAACAGGATGTTGTCGGCCTCGCCGCCGAAGCGGAACGGCACGTACGAACGGCCGAGTTCGGTCCAGATCAGCGACTGGGTGACGGCGGGCAGGTCCATGCCGCCGTACTCCTCCGGGGTGGCCAGCCCCCAGAAGCCGAACGCCCGCGCCTTGAGCTGCAGCTCGCGCAGCTCGTCGGGCTCCAGCCCGGGCCGGTGGGCGCGTTCGCGCCGCAGCAGCTCCGGCTCCAGCGGCATGACCTCCCTGGTGATGAAGTCGCGGGCCGTGTCGCGGATGGCCCGTTCGGTGTCCGAGAGCGCGAAGTCCATGTCCCCTCCGGGTCGGTGCGGTGGTGTGCGCGACTCAGCGCGCGCCGCCGTTGACGTACAGGGTCTGGCCACTGACGTACGAGGCGTCGTCGCTGGCCAGGAAGGCGATCACCGAGGCGATCTCGGCCGGCTGGGCGACCCGGCGCAGCGGGGTGTGCTCGGCGACCGCCCGCTGGTGCTCCTCGGGGCTGCTGCCCACCCGCTCGGCGGTGGCCGCGGTCATCGCGGTGGCGACGTAGCCGGGGGCGACCGCGTTGACGGTGACGTTGAACGGGCCCAGCTCGACGGCCAGGGTGGCGGTCAGGCCCTGCACGCCGGCCTTGGCCGCCGCGTAGTTGACCTGGCCCCGGTTGCCGAGCGCGGAGCGGCTGCTGAGGTTGACGATCCGGCCGTAGCGGGCCGCCACCATGTGCTCCTGCGCCGCCTGGCAGCAGAGGAACATGCTCGTCAGGTTGGTCCTCAGCACCGCCTCCCACTCGGGCAGCGCCATCCTGAACAGCAGGTTGTCGCGGGTGATCCCGGCGTTGTTGACGAGCACGTGCAGCCCGCCGTACGCCTGGAGGACCTGATCGGTCATGGCGGCGACCGCCCCGGCGTCGGTCACGTCGCAGCCGATGCCGACGGCCCGGCCACCGGCGGCGGCGATCTCGTCGGCCACGGCCCCGGCGCGCGTCGCGTCGAGGTCGACCACGGCGACCGCCGCGCCCTCGGCGGCCAGCCGGTGCGCGGTGGCCGCGCCGATGCCCTGCGCGGCGCCGGTGACGACGGCGACCCGGTCGGCGAATCTGGTCACGGTTTCTCCCTGACTCTAGAAGGCGTTGACGCCGGTGAGCGCGCGTCCGATGAGCAGCTGCTGGATCTGGCTGGTGCCCTCGTAGAGGGTGGCGACGCGGGCGTCGCGCAGGTACTTGCCGACCGGGTACTCGTCGATGTAGCCGTAGCCGCCGAAGACCTGGACCGCGTTGTTGGCCGCGCGCACGGCGGCCTCGCTGGCGAAGAGCTTGGCCGTCGACGCCTCGGTGGCGAACGGCTGACCCCGGTCGATCAGGTCGGCCACCCGCCACACCAGCAGCCGCGCGGCGTCGGTGTCGACGGCGATGGCGGCGAGCAGTTGCTGCACGAGCTGGTGGGCGGCGATGGGCTTGCCGAACTGGGTGCGCTGGCCGGCGTAGCCGACGGCCGCGTCCAGGCAGCCCTGGGCGATGCCGACGCAGCCGGCGGCCACGGACATCCGGCCCTTGGCCAGGGTGGCCAGCGCGAGCCGGAAGCCGGCGCCCTCCTCGCCGAGGAGGGCCGACTCCGGCACCCGTACGGCGTCGAAGCGCAGCTCCCCGGTGGCCTGCCCGCGCAGGCCCAGCTTGCCGTGGATCTCGCGGCGGGTCAGGCCCGGCGCGTCGGTGGGCACCAGGAACGCGCTGATGCCCCGGTGCCCCGGGCCGCCGGTGCGGGCGAAGACCAGCGCGACGTCGGCCGTGGTGCCGTTGGTGATGAACATCTTCGCGCCGGTGATCAGCCAGTCGGCGCCGTCGCGCACCGCCCGGGTGGTCAGCGCGGCGGCGTCGGAGCCGCTGTCCGGCTCGGTGAGCGCGAAGCAGCCGAGCGCCGCGCCGGAGCAGAGCCGGGGTAGCCACTGCTCCCGCTGGGCCGGGGTCCCGTGCGCGGCGACGGACTTGGCGACCAGCCCGAGGGAGACCGAGACGATGCCGCGCACGGCGGAGTCGCCCCGGCCGAGCTCCTCCAGCACGAGGCAGTAGGAGAGGTGGTCGCCGCCCGAGCCGCCGTCGTCCTCGCCGATGGTGAGGCCCAGGAAGCCGAGGTCGCCGAGCTTGCCGACGATGTCGGGGTCGACGGACTCCCGGCGGTCCCAGGTGGCCGTGTGCGGCACCACCTCGCGGTCGACGAAGTCGGCGGCGAGCCGGCGCACCGCCGCCTGCTCGGCGGAGAGTTCCAGATCCATGAGCTTTAAACTAGCGGTGCAAGTTTAATTCCGTCCAGACCCGGTTGTGGCAGAGTCTGGGACGGACCGCCCCGACGAAGGAGGACCGGATGCCCCGGCCGCGGCAGGCGCTGCTCAGCCGGCAGCGGATCGTCGAGACCGCCGCCGCGCTGATCGACGCGGAGGGGCTGGAGGGCTTCTCCACCCGCCGGCTCGCCGCCGAGCTCGGGGTACGCGGGCCGTCGCTCTACAACCACTTCGCCACGAAGGACGAGATCCTCGACGCGGTGGCCGACAGCGTCACCGGGCAGGTGGACGTGTCGTACTTCGGCAGCGTCGACTGGCGCGAGGCGCTGCGCCGGTGGGGGCACTCCTACCGTGCGGCGCTCGCCGCCCACCCGAACATCGTGCCGTACCTGGCCCGGGGGCCGGGGCGCCGGCCGGCGGCACTGGCCATGGCCGACGCCGTCTACGGCGGGCTGGTCGCCGCCGGGTGGCCACCGGCGCGGGCGACCCACGTCGGCGCGCTCATGCGCTACTTCGTGGCCGGCTCGGCGCTGGGCTCGTTCGCCCGGGGCTTCGTCGAGGACCCGGGGTTGTACGCGGAGCAGTACCCGCACCTGACCCAGGCCCACCGGCTGGCCGAGCACCAGCAGCAGGTGGACGAGGGCGCCTTCGCGCTGGGCCTCGACGCGCTCATCCACGGGCTGTCGCGCACCTACGAGGAGCGCATCGGGCCGCTGCCACCCCTCCCGCCGGCCGACGGCGCGTACTAGAGTCAAAACTTGCACTGCTAGTTTCGGCCGACATACGTGAGGGGCGCGATGGATCTCGCACGGACCGACTTCTACCTCGACGGACAATGGGTCGCCGCCGGCGCCGGGGAGACCGTCGCGGTGCGGAACCCGGCGACCGAGGAGGTCGTCGCCGCCGTGCCGGCCGGCACCGCCGCCGACGTCGACCGCGCCGTCGCCGCGGCCCGGGCCGCCTTCCCCGCCTGGGCCGACGCCGCGCCCGCCGAGCGGGCCGCCCGCCTGGACCGGCTGCACGCCGCGCTCTCCGCCCGGGCCGACGACATCGCCCGCACCGTCGCCCTGGAGCTGGGCACCCCGCTGAAGGTGGCCAGCCGGGTCCAGACCGGCCTGCCGCTGACGGTCCTGCACAGCTACGTCGAGCTGGCCGCCCGCCCCCCGGCCGACGAGACCGTCGGCAACTCGCTGGTGGTCCGCGAACCGGTCGGCGTGGTCGGGGCGATCACCCCGTGGAACTACCCGCTGCACCAGGTCGTCGCGAAACTGGCCCCCGCCCTGGCCGCCGGCTGCACGGTGGTGCTCAAGCCCAGCGAGCTGACCCCGCTGACGGCGTACCTGCTCTTCGACGCCATCCATGAGGCTGGCCTCCCGCCCGGGGTGGTCAACCTGGTCACCGGCACCGGCCCGGTCGTCGGCGAGGCCATCGCCGCGCACCCGGACGTCGACATGGTCTCCTTCACCGGCTCCACGGCCACCGGCCGGCGGATCTCCCACCTCGCCGCCGACCGGATCGCCCGGGTCGCCCTGGAACTCGGCGGCAAGTCGGCCAACCTCGTCCTCGACGACGCCGACCTGGTCACGGCGGTGAAGGTGGGGGTCGGCAACGCGTTCCTCAACTCCGGGCAGACCTGCACCGCCTGGACCCGGCTGCTGGTGCACCGCGACCGCTACGACGAGGCCCTCGACCTGGCCGCCAAGGCCGCGGCCGGCTACCGGCTCGGCGACCCGTTCGATCCGGCCACCCGGCTCGGCCCGCTGGTCTCCGCGGCGCAGCGCGAGCGCGTACGCGAGCACGTCGCCCGAGGACTGGCCGACGGGGGCCGGCTCGTCGCCGGCGGGCCGGACGCCCCGCTGCCCGAGCGGGGTTACTTCGTCGCCCCGACGGTGATCGCCGACGTCGACCCCGACAGCGTCCTGGCCCAGGAGGAGGTCTTCGGCCCGGTCCTCGCGGTCATCCCGTTCGACGACGACGACGAGGCGGTCGCCGTCGCCAACAACTCCCGCTACGGGCTGGCCGGCGCGGTCTGGTCGGCCGACGGGGAGCGGGCGCTGCGGGTGGCCCGGCGGCTGCGCACCGGCGCCGTCGACGTCAACGGCGCCCCGTTCAACCCGCTCGCCCCCTTCGGCGGCTACAAGCAGTCCGGCCTCGGCCGGGAGCTGGGCCGGCACGGGCTCGAGGAGTTCCTCCAGGTCAAGGCCATCCAGCGATGAGGGCGCTGGTCGTCCGGGCCGTCGACGCCCCGCTGCTGGTGGAGGAGATCGAGCTGCCGGACCCCGGCCCGCACGAGGTACGGGTCAGCGTCCGGGCGGCGGGCGTCTGCCACTCCGACCTGTCCATGGTCGACGGGACGCTCGCGCCGCCGTACCCGCTGGTGCTGGGGCACGAGGCGGCCGGGGTGGTGACCGAGGTCGGCGACGCCGTCACGCGGGTCGCGCCGGGCGCGCACGTGGTGCTGAACTGGGCCCCGCCCTGCCGCGACTGCTGGTACTGCGGGCGGGACGAGCCGTGGCTGTGCGAGCGCACCGGGGCACCCTCGGCCCCCCGGGGACGCACGCCGGCCGGCGAGCCCCTGCACGTCACGCTCGGCCTCGGCGCCCTCGCCGAGGAGGTGGTGGTGCCGCAGGACGCCGTCATCGGAGTCCCGGCAGAGCTGCCCTTCGAGGCGGCGGCGTTGCTGGGCTGCGCCGTGCTCACCGGCGTCGGCGCGGTCCGCCGTACGGCGAAGGTGGCCCCCGGCGAGTCGGTGGCCGTGATCGGCCTCGGCGGGGTGGGGCTGTCGGTGGTCGCCGCGGCGCGGGCCGCCGGCGCCGACCCGGTGCTCGCCGTCGACGTCTCCCCGACCAAGGCGGCGCTGGCCACCGCGGCCGGGGCCACCGACTTCCTGCTCGCCGACGAGTCGCTCAGCCGGGCGGTCCGGGGGCGCACCGCAGGTCGCGGCGTCGACCACGCGCTGGAGTGTGTCGGGCGCAGCGCCACGATCCGCACCGCCTGGCGGGCGACCCGCCGGGGCGGACAGGTCACCGTCGTCGGCATGGGAGCCAAGGACGACATCGTCGGACTGGGCGCGCTGGACATCTTCCACTCGGCGCGGACGCTGCGCTCCTCGGTCTACGGCTCCTCCGACCCGGACCGGGACGTGCCCGAACTCGCCCGGGCCGTGCTCGACGGCAGCCTCGACCTCGGCTACCTGATCACCGACCGCACCACCCTCGACGGTGCCCCCGAGGCGTTCGCCCGCATGTCCCGCGGCGAGGGCGCCCGCACCGTGATCCTCCCCTGACCTCGCCCCCTCCCCTGCTCCCCTAACCCCGCCGCACCCCACCCTCACCGGCGTCGATCATGCAGTTGTGGTGCCTCACGAAAGCCGCGAAGTGGTACTGACCGCCCACCACAGGTCCATGATCGACGCGGCGGAGGCGGAGGCGGGATCAGGAGAGGGCGCGGGCGAGTTCGGTGCGGGAGCGGATGTTGAGGCGGTGGAAGATGTTGCGCAGGTGGTGGTCGACGGTACGGGTGGACAGGAACATCCGGGCGGCGATCTCCCGGTTGGTGGCGCCCTCGGCGACCAGCTGCGCGATCCGTAGCTGCTGGCCGGTCAGCAGCCGGGCGGCCGACTCCTCCGGCGGGCCGACCGACTCCCCGGCCGCCCGCAGCTCCGTGGTGGCCTGCTCCGCCCAGGTGGCCGCCCCGAGCAGGATGAACGCCTCGCGGGCGGCGTGCAGGTGCTCGCGGGCCGCGCGCGGGCGGCGGCTGCGGCGCAGTTCCCGGCCCAGGAGCAGCTCGGTGCGGGCCCGCTCGAACGCACCCGCGTCCGTCGGGTGCAGGCGCAGGGCGGTGCGGAACTCCCGCTCCGCCTCGGCGCTGCCCCGCTGCGCGAGCAGCCCGTGGCAGCGCGCGGAGAGAGCCCGGCGCGACGGGCTCGCCGTACTGCTGGCCCACCGGTCGAAGACGGCGAGGGCGGCGGCGGCCGCCGGCCGGTCCGCGACGGCGGTGGCCGCCTCCACGAGGTAGGGGGTGGCCATGACCAGGACCAGCACCTGTCCCCGGCCTGTGCCGGGGCAGGCCAGCGCGGCGAGTCGCGCGGCGGCGGCGGCCGGCCGGTTGTCGACCAGGTCGAGCACGGCCAGCGCCCACTGCGCGAGGGCGCGGGGCCGGCTGTGCGCGCCCGGGTCCTCCCCGATCTCGCGGATCCGGCGCAGGCTGGTGTCGCGGTCGGCCCGGACGGCGGCCAGCACCGCCAACATGCCCAGGTGCACGCCGGCCCAGTTGTCCTGGCCGGTGTCCCGGGCGATCCGCAGCCCCTCCCGGGAGCTGTCCACCGCGGCGTCGTGCCGGCCCAGCCAGTACTCGGCGGCGGCCCGCAGCTCCAGCGCGCGCGGCAGGGCCGACAGCTCGCCCCGCTCGCGGGCCAGCTCGACGGCGCGCTCGGCGAGCCGGTGCGCCGCGCCGTCCACGGCCACCAGCAGTCCGGCCGCCGCGGCGCAGGTCAGGGCGGCAGGGGTCAGTGCCGCCCCGGTCAGCTGCCCACCGAGGACGACCGTCCGGCGCAGCGCGGGGCCGGCCTGCTCGTGGTCGCCGCGCAGGGTCGCCGCCGTCCCGGCGACGTAGGAGCTCAGCAGCTCCGTCGCGGGCGGGTCGTCGGGGCGGCGCAACGGCTCCGCGCGCCGGGCGACCTCGGCGTAGCGGTACTGGTCACCGGCGAAACACGCGGCCTCACCCGCCCGCACCAGCGCGCCGAGGGCCAGCACACGGTCGGCGTCGACCAGCGCGCCGTCCGCGCCCACCGACGCGGCACCGGTGGCGGCCGGGGCGCGATCCGTGCCGGCCGGCGCGACACGGGTGGCAGGCGGCGCGCCGTCCGTGGCGACCGGCGCGGCCTTGCCGGCGGCCGGCGCGCGATCCGTGGCGACCGGCGCGACACCGGTGGCGGTCGGCGCGGCCTCGGTCGCGGCCAGCGCGTCCGCGGCGGCCAGCAGTGTGGTGAGCGCGCAACGGGGTCGGCCGGCGCGCAGTTCCAGCTCGCCGCGCAGCAGACCGGCCCGGCCCGCCACGGCGGGGTCCACGTCGACGGGCAGGCTCCCCAGCAGCAGTCGGGTCCGGTGGGTAAGGCCGGCCGACCAGGCGTACCGGGCGGCGGCCACCAGCCGGGCGGCGGCGCGTACCGGATCGTCGCTGAGTTCGGCGGCTCGGTGCAGTGCCGCCGAGGCCGCCGTCGCCGGGCCCTCGTGCTCGGCCGCCGCCTGCTCCAGCTCGGCGGCCAGGACCGGGTCGGGGCCCTGCGCGGCGGCGGCGAGATGCCCCGCCCGGCGTAGCCGGTGCCCGAGCGGATCGAGTACGCGGGCGAGCAGCAGGTGGGCCGTGCGCCGCTCGGCCAGCGGTGCGGCGGCCCGCACCACGGCCCGGACGAGGGGTTGCGGGAACGTGACGCGCCGCGGCTCGACGCGGACCAGGCCCGCGAGTTCGGCCGGCGCGAGCGCCTCGATCGCCGTGCCGGCGACCCGGGCGGCCCGGACCAGGGTGGCCGGCTCGCCGTCCTCGTCGAGCGCGGCGAGCAGCAGGACGCGGCGGGTGTCGGCCGGCAGCCGGTCCAGCCGGGCGCGGTAGGCGCGGCCCAGCCCGCCGTCGGGCGGGGGCGTCTCGGGCACCGGCTCCTCCCCGCGACACTGGCCTGGGGTAAGCACCTCCGCCAGGTCGACCAGGGCCTGCGGGTTACCCCCGGCCGCCGCAGCGAGCGCGGCGGCCACGGACGGCGCGGGTGCCCGGCCGGCCAGCCGGTCGGTGAGCAGGGCGGCGCTGTCGCGGTCGTTGAGCGGGCGCAGCCGGTGGCGGGCTATCCCGCCGAGCGGAACGTCCGCGGCCGTGGTGAGCAGGACGGCCACCCGCGACCGGCGCAGGCGGCGGGCGACGAACGCCAGCACGTCCGCGGTGGGTCGGTCGCCCCGGTCCACGTCGTCCATGGTGCACAGCAGCGGGCGGTCCCGCGCGGCGGCGGCGAGCAGGCCGAGCACGGCCAGGGACAGCGCCAGGTGCCGGTGGGCGGGGCAGCCGGCGCCGGCCAGCGCCCGCAGCAGCACCCGCCGCTGTTGTTCCGGGAGCGCCCCGGCGCGGTCGAGCACCGGATCCAGCAACCGCTGCAACCCGGCGTACGGCAGACCGGCCTCCTCACAGAGCCCGGCGCCCGCCAGGACGGTGCAGCCTGCGGCGTGCCGGTGTGCGTAGTCGACGAGCGCGCTGCGGCCGGATCCCGGCTCACCCTGGACCAGCAGCGCTCCGCCACCGGCGGGCAGGTCGCCCAGCAGGCGCCGGATCGCGGCGCACTCCTCGGACCTGCCACGCAACACGGTTAATTGCACTGACGATGCAGTAACCATGCATCGAGTGTCACCTATCGGTAGCCCGATGGAAAGACCGCCCCGCGCCCCGCTCTCGCGTCAGCGCGCGCCGATGTCCGCCAGCAGCGCGGCGACCGTGCGGGCCATCACCGCGCGGGCCTGGTCCACGCCCAGCCCGAGCCCGTCGCGCAGCATCGACCAGGCCGGCCACATGCTCGCGGCCACCACCGCGTTCACCACCTGGTCCCGGTCCGGGCCGGCCTGTTCCAGCTCGGCGGCGAAGAGGTGCGCGACCTCGTCGCGGACCCGCTCGATGTGCTTGAGACGGTTGCGGCGCAGTTGCCCGGAGACCGGCTCGCGCATCTGGGCGGCGCGCGCCGACGGTGCGATGAGCTGGAGCAGCCGGGCCCGCTGCCGGCAGTACGCGTCGACCCGCCGGGCCAGCGGCAGCGCCGTCGAGATCGGCCGATGGGCGGCGTCCTGCTGGCGGAGCAGCTCCGCGCCGCTGGCCTCGAAGAGCGTCTCCATGTCCTTGAAGTTGGTCCAGAGCGTCCGCAGCGAGATGCCGGCCCGCTCGGCGATGCGCTCGCCGGTCGGCCGCAGGTCGCCCTCGGAGATGAGCGCCAGATGCGCCTCGACGATGGCCGCCCGGGTGCGTTCGGCCCGGGCGGTCCTGCCGTCGACCCGCACCGGCGCCTCGGCACCGCCCATCCGCGCCCGCCTCCTCATCGCCGTCACGTCGCCCGCACCGCCGCGCCGAGTCTAGTCACGGGCGACGCGGCGACCGCCCGACCCCGCCCCGGCGCCATCGCCGACCGGGCCGACGCGCTCGCCGACGGAAACGGAAGCATCGCCGACCGGGCCGACGCGCTCGTCGGCGGGACCGGCGGCCTCGCCGTCCTGGCCGGCCGGCGAGGCCGCCCCGGACGGAACGCCGCGCGGGGCGGGGACCGCCGCGGCCGGCACCGGGTCATCCCGCGTGCCGGCCGGCGAGGGTGACCCCGCCGTCGAGGACGAGGGTCTGCCCGGTGATCCAGGCCGCGTCGTCGGAGGCGAGGAAGGCGACCGCACCGGCCACGTCGTGCGGCAGTCCGAGGCGCCCCAGCGGGTACGCCCGGGCGACCTCCTCCTCCCGACCCTCGTGCAGCGCCGCCGCGAAGCGGGTCCTCACCACGGCGGGGGCGACGGCGTTGACCCGGACCTTCGGGGCGAGCTCGACGGCCAGGCACGCGGTGAGGTGGTCGACGGCGGCCTTGCTCACGCCGTAGAAGGCGATGCCGGGCGACGCGGTGCGGCCGGCGATCGAGGAGACGTTGACGACGCAGCCGCCGCGCTCGCCCATCCCCGCGGCGACCTGCTGCACCCAACCGAGCGTGCCGACCAGGTTGACGTCGAGGATCTTGCGGGCCGCCGCCAGGTCCAGGTCGACCAGCGACCCGTACGCCGGGTTGATGCCGACGTTGTTGACCAGCACGTCGACCGGCCCGAACGCCTCGGTCACGGCGTCGACCGCCGCCCGTCGGTGCTCCGCGTCGTCGGCCCGGCCGGCGACGGCCACCGCGCGGGCGGGCCCGCCCAGGGTCGCGACCGCCTCGGCCAGGGCCTGCGGGTGGCGTGCGGTCAGTCCGACACTGGCGCCCTCGGCGACGAGCCGGCGGGCGACGGCCAGGCCGATGCCACGACTCGCCCCCGTGACGAGGGCGACCCGCCCCGCGAGCCGCCTCGAATGTGCATTCACGATGCAGATACTAGGAGTGGCTCGATGGCTCGTCAACGACGGACATCAGCGGAGGCCTCGCATTCCATTGACAGCGCGACTCGATAACCGCACTGTCGATGCAGATAGTTGACTTCGGAGAGGACGCCTCCCATGCCTGAAGCCGTCATCGTCGCCGCCGCCAGGTCACCGATCGGGCGCGCGCACAAGGGTTCCCTGCGGGACATGCGTGCCGACGACCTGGCCGCCACCGTCGTGCGCGCCGCCCTCGACCAGGTGCCGGCGCTCGACCCACGCGAGATCGACGACCTGATGCTCGGCTGCGGCCAGCCGGCGGGTGAACAGGGCCACAACCTCGCCCGGGTGGTCGGCACCCTGCTCGGACTCGACCACCTGCCCGGCACGACCGTCAACCGGTACTGTTCGTCGTCGTTGCAGACCACCCGGATGGCCCTGCACGCCATCCGCGCGGGCGAGGGCGACGCCTTCCTCTCGGTCGGGGTGGAGTGCGTCTCCCGCTACGACCGGGGCCGCGCCGACGGGCACCCCGGCACCACCAGCCCCGCCTTCGTCGAGGCCCTGGCGCGTACGGCGGCCAGGGCCGCCGGCGACCTGCCGGGCTGGCACGATCCGCGCGAGGACGGCGAACTGCCGGACGTCTACGTCGCGATGGGGCAGACCGCCGAGAACGTGGCCCACCTGCGCGGGGTGTCCCGGCTGAGTCAGGACGAGTTCGCCGTACGGTCGCAGCTGCTGGCCGAGAAGGCGATCGCCGACGGCTTCTGGGCCCGGGAGATCACCCCCGTCACCGTGCCCGGCGGTGCGGTGGTGGCCGCCGACGACGGGCCGCGCGCCGGGGTGACCCTGGAGGCGGTGGCGGCGCTGCCGCCGGTGTTCCGGCCCGACGGCACGGTGACCGCCGGCAACTGCTGCCCGCTCAACGACGGCGCCGCCGCGCTCGTCGTGATGTCCGACGTCCGGGCCCGGGAACTGGGCATCACCCCGCTGGCCCGGATCGTCTCCACCGGCCTGAGCGCCCTCTCCCCCGAGATCATGGGGCTCGGGCCGGTCGAGGCGTCCCGGCAGGCGCTGCGGCGTGCCGGCATGTCCGTCGACGACGTCGACCTCGTCGAGATCAACGAGGCGTTCGCCGCCCAGGTGCTGCCCAGCGCCCGGGAGCTGGGCGTCGACTGGGAGCGGCTCAACGTCAACGGGGGCGCGATCGCCGTGGGCCACCCGTTCGGCATGACCGGCGCCCGGATCACCACCACGCTGATCAACTCGCTGCGCTGGCACGACCGGGAGATCGGGCTGGAGACCATGTGCGTCGGCGGCGGTCAGGGCATGGCGATGGTCGTCGAGCGGCTCAGCTGACGGCGACCGGGCGTGGCGGGCCGGCAGGCCGGCGCGCCACGCCCGGTCGGATCCGGGTACGGCCGGTCAGGAGGCCGTCGGCACCCCGTTCGCCGGCGGCGCCACCGGCGCGGCGCTGTGCTCGCGTACCGGCCCGTCGCCCTCGTCTGTCTCGTACGTCGGCCCGAAGTAGGCCTGCGTCCCCCCGCTCACCCGGGTCAGCCGCTGCCCGCCGTAGCCGGAGTGGTCGGTGTCGGAGTAGCGCAGCGGGGCCAGCCCCGGTCCCTGGTAGCCGCCCTTGGCGACGGCCTCGGTGACCGCCTCGCGGGTGAGGTCCTTGCCTGCGGCGAGGAGCACCTGCACGAAGAGGTAGCCGACCGCCATGCCGTAGACGGTGTTGCCGTCGAACGGCGCACCCCCGTTGTACTCCTTGTTCACCTTGGTGAAGAGCTGGATCCAGGGATCGGCGGCGTCGTTCTGCATCGGCAGGTAGTTGGCGCCCACCATGCCCTCCAGCAGGCCGGCGTTGGCGCCGAGCTGCTTGGCCAGCGTCGGGTGGTCGGCGCCGACGTTGGAGACCAGCCACTGCGGCTGGAACTTGAGCCGGGCGGCGGTGCCGACGGCGAGCGCCGTGAAGCCGGGCACGGTGGCGAGGATGACGACCTGGCAGCCGGCCGCCTTGAACGCGCCGATCTGGGGCGCCACGTTGGTGTTGCTGGTGACGTACGTCTGCTTCGCCGCCACGGCGCCGGCACCGAGCACCTTCTCCACGCCGACGAGGCTGTCCCGGCCGAAGTCGTCGTCCTGGCCGAGGAAGCAGACCTTGCGACCCGGCAGGCTGGTCTTCACGTGGTGGGCCAGGATCTTGCCCTCCACCGTGTAGTCGGGGTTGAAGCCGAACGTGCCCGGGTAGCGGTCGGGCTGGTCCCAGCTGCGGCTGCCGGAGGCGACGAAGAGGTCGGGCACCCGGTTGCTCTTGAGGAAGTCGAGCACGCCGGTGTGGGTCGGCGTGCCGAGCCCGTTGAGGATCGCGAAGACCTTGTCCTGCAGGACGAGCTGGCGGACCACCTGCTGCGTGTTCGCCGGGTTGTAGCCGTCGTCCATGATCTTGTAGGTGATCTTGCGGCCGTGCACGCCCCCGTTGGCGTTGACGTGGTCGAAGTACGCCTTGGTGGCGGGGGCGATCTTGGAGTAGCCGGCGGAGGCCGGACCGGTGAGCGGCATGTGCGTGCCGACCACGATCTCGGTGTCGGTGACGCCGGGGACCGTTCCCCGGCTGCCGCCGCCGTCGTCCGTCGAGCAGGCGGCGGAGGTGACGAGCAGGGTGATGGCGGTGGCGAGCGCGAGGCCGCGCCGTGCCGTTCGTGTCATGTCAGACACCGACCTTTCCTCGGTCCGGTTGGTGGTGGGGCGGGGTGGTGGGCGGGTGACGGGGGGAGGTGCGGGCTTCCGGCGGGCCGGACGGTTCAGGGCCGCCGTCGGCCCGGCCGGCGCGCGGAGACGGCGCGGGCCAGCCGGGACAGCAGGCCCTGCACGCCGCCGGGAGCGGCGATCATGACGACGACGAGGGTGAGCCCGAAGATGGCCAGGGGCAGGTTGCCCTCGACCCGCTGCGCGAGCGCCGGCGACAGGGTGAGCCGCTCGGTGAGGGAGTGCGTCAGGTCGGGCAGGACGACCAGCAGGACGGCCCCCCACGCCGCGCCGGCGAGGCTGCCCAGCCCGCCGATGACGACCGCCATCAGCAGGAACAGCGACAGCGTCAGTGAGAACGCCCCGGGCGACACGCTCTGCGCGAGGACCGCGAGCAGCGCGCCGCCGAGCCCGGCGCCGGCCGCGCTGACCACGAAGGCGAGGACCTGGGTGCGGGCGACGTGGATGCCGGCGAGGCGGGCGGCGACCTCGTCGTCGCGTACCGCCCGGAAGGTGCGGCCGTACCGGCTGCGGACGAGGTTGGCCAGCAGCAGCAGGGCCAGCAGGGTGGCCGCCGCGGTCACCCAGAGCTGCCAGCGCTCGTAGGGGAAGTACTGGCCGAGGAACGTCGGCGGGGGCTCGACCGGCACCGCCAGCCCCTGCTCGCCGTTGAACACGCCGTCGAAGGTGACGGCCAGCGCCGGCACCACGACCGCGACGGCCAGGGTGACCCCGGCCAGGTAGGGCCCGCGCAGCCGGGCGGCGGCCACCCCGACCACGGCGCCCACCGCGAGGGCGGCCAGGACGGCCGCGCCCAGCGAGACCGGGAGCAGCCAGCCGCCGGTCATCCCGGCGTCGGCGAACGCGTTCTGACACAGGGCCACGGTGTACGCGCCGGTGGCCATCAGCGCGCCGTGGCCCAGGGAGAGCTGCCCGTTGAGCCCGGTGAGGACGGTCAGCCCGGCGGTGGCGCACAGGTAGGCGGCCACGGTGGCGAGCTGGAAGTTGCGGAACGGCTCCAGCCCGTAGCTCGCGGCCACCAGCAGCAGCGCGGCGATGGCCGCGAGGCCGGCGTGACGCCGCAGGGTCGAGCCGCGGCGGGCCTCGTGCGGATCGGCTCCGTCGACCCGCGCCCGAGTGCCCGGCGGGGTCGCCGCCCGGGTGGCGCTCACACCCGCCTCGCCGTGACCGGGGCGAACAGCCCGGCGGGACGGACCAGCAGCACGGTCAGCAGCAGCACCAGCACCGCGAGCGGCGTGAGGTCGCTGCCGGCGTAGCCGCTGACGTAGGAGAGCAGCAGGCCGACGGCCAGACCGCCGACCACGGCCCCCGGTGGACTGTCCAGCCCGCCCACCACGGCGGCGGTGAACGCCGAGACGAAGACCAGGTCCATCGCGTGCGGGTGCAGACCCAGCTCGGTGGGGATGACCAGCATGCCGGCCAGGGCGCCGACCCCGGAGGCCAGCGCCCAGCCGAGGGTCAGCATGCCGCCCACGTTCACCCCGAGCAGCCGGGACACCTCGGGGGCGAATGCCGCCGCGCGCATCCGTAGGCCCACCGCCGTGCGGGTGAAGGTCCAGGCGAGCCCCACGACCACCACCGCGACCGCCGCGAAGACGAACAGGTCGTACGGCGACAGGACGGCGACGCCGCCCACGGTCAGCGGGTTGCGGGAGAAGGGTGTTCCGGCGGGCAGGAACTCGCTGCCGTACACCATGCCGAGGACGGCCTGGATCAGCAGCACCAGCCCGAGCGCGACGATCACCGGGTTGAGTGGCGAGGCGTGGTCGACGAAGCGCATGACGACCAGGTCGACCGCCGCACCGAGGAGCAGCCCGGCGACGAGCGCGGCCAGGAAGCCCAGCCAGTACGAGCCGGTCGCGGCGGAGACGCTGTAGGCCACGTACGCGGTGGCCACGGCCATCGCGCCCTGGGCGAAGTTGACGATCCTGGCCGCCCGCCAGATGAGCACCAGCGCCAGGGCGAACGCGGCGAGGACCGCGCCCCTGGACAGGCCGTCGAGGGTGAGGAAGACGAAGCGGTCCAACGGTCCTCCCTTGCGGGGACGAGGGGTTCAGAAGCCGAGGTAGGCGTGCCGCAGGTCGGCGTCGTCGCGCAGCCGGCCGGCCGGGGCGGTGGTGACGACCCGGCCCAGGGACATCACCACGCCCTCGTCGGCGATCGAGAGCGCGCTGCGCACGTTCTGCTCGACCAGCAGGACGGTCAGTCCGGTGCCGTCGCGCAGTCGGCGCAGCAGGGCCATGGTCTGGGCGACGACGCGCGGCGCCAGGCCGAGCGACGGCTCGTCGAGCAGCAGCAGGCGGGGCCGGCCGACCAGCGCCCGGCCGAGGGCGAGCATCTGCCGCTCACCGCCGGAGAGCTGGTGCCCGTGGTGTCGCCGCCGGCGGGCCAGCGGCTCGAAGAGCTGGTAGACCTCGTCGAGGGCGCGGGCGGCGTCGGCCCGGTCGCGCCGCCACAGCCCGCCGAGGCGCAGGTTCTCGTCGACCGTCAGCTCGCCGACCACCCCACGGCCCTCCGGCACGTGGGCCATGCCGCGACGCACGAGCTGTTCCACCGGGACACCGCGCAGGTCCTCCCCCGCCAGGACGACCCGGCCGGACGCCGGTCGCAGCATGCCGGAGAGAGCGCGCAGCAGGGTGGTCTTGCCGGCCCCGTTGGCGCCGACGACCGCCGCGATGGCGCCCTTCGGCACGGTGAGGTCGATGCCGTGCAGCACCGGTGCGCCGCCGTAGCCGGCCACGAGGCCGCGCACCTCGAGCAGGGCCTCGCCGCTCATGCGGCAGCCTCGTCGACGGCGGCGCCGAGGTAGGCGTCGGCGACCGCCGGGTCGTCGCGCACCTCGGCGGGGGTGCCGGCGGCGATCACCCGGCCGAAGTCGAGCACCACGATCTCGTCGCAGACCGACATCACCAGGTCCATGTGGTGCTCCACCAGCAGCACCGCGCAGGGATCGGTGTCGCGCCGGGGCAGCCCCCGGATCAGCTCGGCCAGCTCGGCGATGTCGTCGGCGCCCAGGCCCCCGGCGGGTTCGTCGAGCAGGAGCAGCCGGGGCCGTGCGGCCAGCGCGCGGGCCAGGGCGACCCGCTGGCGTACGGCGAAGGGCAGCGTGCCCGGCGCGGCGTCGGCGTGCCCGGCGATGCCCAGGGTGTCCAGGACGTCGAGGGCGTGCCGGCGCAGCCTGCGCTCGTCGCGGTCGCTGCGCGACAGGCCGAGCAGGGCGGCGAGGAAGCCGGCGCGGGCCGTGTGGGTGGCCCCCGTCATCACGTTCTCCAGCACGGTGAGCCCCGCGAAGAGCCCGGTGCCCTGCAACGTCCGGGCGACGCCGAGCCGGGTCAGCCGGTGCGGGCGCGGGCGCAGCGGCCGGCCGTCGAGCGTCAGCGACCCCTCGTCCGGCGTGACGAAGCCGCAGACGACGTTGAACAGTGTGGTCTTGCCGGCGCCGTTGGGGCCGATCACGCCCACCACCCGGCCGGGCGGCACCCGCAGGGAGACGTCGTCGAGGGCGGTGAGGCCGCCGAAGCGGACCCCGATCTGGTGCAGTGCGAGCCCTTGCTCCATCACCCGTCCCCCCGGCAGCCGCCAGTATTTACACTGGGAGTGTACGTTTCTGAGGTGGGCCGTCAATACCTTCGATACCCCGGGCGCACACGCTCGCCGATCGCCGCCCGATCCGGGCGGCGACCGGCGGTTTCTGCACCGACCGGGCAGCCACGCGCCACGGGGCGGCCGCGGGTGGCGACCGCCCCGGGGAAGCGTCAGGCGCTCGGGCAGGTGTTGCGGTACTCCTGGACGGCGGAGCCGCTCGGGCCGGGGCAGAGGAACTGCTCGTAGCGGGTGTCGTCGTCGACGAACCGCTTCAACCAGGCCACCGCCTGCCGGGCCGTGGGCGTGTCGACGGACTGCGGGAAGAAGTGGCTCGCTCCGTTGAGCTCCAGGTACGCCTTCTCCGACGACGCCGGGATGCTGGTGTAGAACGGCTCCGAGTGCGACGAGACCGGCGCGACGCTGTCGTTCTCCCCACCGACGATCAGGGTCGGCACCCGGACGTCGGACCAGGACTTGTCCAGGTTCCACGGCGCCAGCGGCACGGCGGCCTGCAACGACGGCCGGGAGACCGCGGCCTCCAGGCTGCCGCCGCCGCCCATGGAGTGCCCGGAGACGGCGAGCCGGCTGGCGTCGATGCGGCCGCGCACCGAGCTGCGCTGCGTGAGGTAGTCGAGCGCGGCGAGCAGTTGCCGGCCGCGGCTGTCCGGCTGGTCGAAGCGGCTGTTGGTCTCGATGCCGATCACCACGAAGCCGTGCGAGGCGATCCGGGGCCCGAGCCAGCTGATGCTGGACCAGGCGGCCGTGTAGCCGGGCGAGATGGCCACGGCGCCGAAGGTGCCCTCGGCGGTGCTGGTCGGGTAGTAGATGACGCCCCCGCCGAAGCCGGTGACGCTGAGCGACGAGACGCTCTGTGACGCGGTGGCGAACGGGCCGCGGCTGGCCTCGAGCAGGGCGACGCTCGGGGCGGGACCGCGCTCGTACGGGTTGGCGGCGGCCTGGGCGGCCGGCGGCGCGACCAGCGCGCCCACCGTGGCCAGGACGGCGGCCGCGGCCAGCGCGGCGAGGCGGGCGGCGGGACGGGAACGGACGGTGGCGGTTGGTGATGACACGTCGGGCACTCCCTACGGGACGGGGCATATCGACATGCATCAGTCTTGGGTGGTGCCGGCGGCGGCGCATCGGCGAAATCACCAGTCCCCCGCCCGACAAAAATCCGGACCGGTCGTTTTCGCCCGGACTGTCGGGGTAGGGCACCCGTTACCCCGGCCGAAGAAGGAGACGCCGTGTTCAACCCGTTGGAGCACAAAGGAATCCCGCTGGAGAGCCAGATCCGCAACTGGCGTGAACTCAACGTCGAGCCCATCGACCCGGAGGCGGTCGATCCCTACACCCGCTGCCGCATCATCACGATGAACGGCATCGAGGTCGAGGCCATCAACTTCCAGCACCAGTTCGCCCGCAACTGCCCCGACCAGGAGGTGCGCCGCCAGCTGGCGTACGTGCGCTACCTGGAGAGCCAGCAGCAGCGGGTGGTGAACTGGCTGCTGCCCGGCGTGGCGAGCGTGCTGGAGACGACGCTCGGCTACGAGCAGGTGGCCGTCGACCTGACCGCGTGGGTGGCCCGGCACGAGCCGGACCCGTACCTGAAGCAGGGCTACGAGTTCGGCGTGCTGGAGGACTTCGACCACCTGTACCGCTACGCCAACCTCTACGAGATGGTGGAGCGCCGCAAGGCGGACAAGATCGTGCAGGGCCTGACCGAGGTCATGCCCGGCCGCCCCACCGTCGTCGAGCACCGGCACCCGTTCGACGAGGTGCGCACCCCGTACGACCGCAACACCGTCGACCCCCGCTCCAAGCTGCACGCGCTGACCATCCTGTCGGCCGAGCAGCAGGTCATGTTCTATTACATGAACGTCGGGCCGCAGTACATGGAGCCGATCGCGCGGCAGCTCTACCAGGAGATCAGCCTCATCGAGCAGGAGCACGTCACGCACTACGAGTCACTGCTCGACCCGGGCGAGAACTGGTGGGAGCGGCTGCTCACCCACGAGTACAACGAGTGCTGGCTCTACTACTCCTTCATGCAGCAGGAGAGCGACCCGCGGATCAAGGCGGTGTGGGAGCTGCACCTGCAGATGGAGCTGGCACACCTGCAGCAGGCCGTCGACCTGCTGCGCCGCCACGACGGCCGCGAGCCGGAGGAGATCGTGGGCAACGCGGGCCTGCCCGAGCCGCTGACCTTCGAGCCCAACAAGGAGTACCTGCGCCACCTGCTCGCCACCCAGGTCGACCTGAACAAGATCGGCGAGGGGTACGTGCGGGAGGCCCACGAGCGGTTCGAGGCGATGCAGCAGCAGCTGCACGACGGACAGAAGCCGCCCAGCGAGCAGGTCATCGACATGCACCGGGAGCGCTTCGGCGACGAGTACCGCATCGAGACCGAGGGGCCGCACCCGGTGGAGTCGCTGCGCGCGCGGGGAGGCAGCCATGCCTGACACCGGCGCCCCGGCCACCCCGGGCCCCGAGGACGACGTCGTCGACCTGCTGCTGGCGCAGCACGCGCGGATCGAGGAGCTGTTCCTGCTGGTCATCGGCAGCACCGGTGAGACCCGCCGGGACGCCTTCGACGATCTCGTGAAGCTCCTCGCCGCGCACGAGACGGCCGAGGAGGAGGTCGTCCACCCGCTGACCCGGACGCTGCCGGGCGGGGGCGGCGACGCCATGGTCGACGAGCGTCTCGCCGAGGAACGGCAGGCCAAGGAGACGCTCAAGACGCTGATCGCCGGCGGTGTCGACGCCGAGGGCTTCGACACCGGCATCATCCTGCTGCGCGACGCGGTGCTCACCCACGCCCGCTACGAGGAGCGCAACGAGTTCCCGCTGCTGCGCCAGCACGTGCCCGCCGACCGGCTCCGCACGATGGCCGGGGCCGTACGGATGGCGGAGGCGACCGCCCCGACGCGGCCGCACCCCAGCGCCCAGTCCGCGAAGGGCAACCTGGCGGCCGGACCGGCGCTGGCGGTCATCGACCGCGTCCGCGACGCGATCCGCAGGCCGTCGTCCAGCGGCTGACGCCACCGGACAGCGACGTACGCGCCCACCCGGCGATCCCCGCCGGGTGGGCGCGGCGCGTCCGCCGTCGGTACGACGGATGCGGTCCGTCCGCGGATTGCCGATACTGTGTCGCATTTCGGCAGAAGAGCCATCCGTGCCGGGCGCCCGCCCGGTCGCGGGAGAGGAGACCCCATGAGCGACACCGCCACGAAGTCCAAGGCCGTCGGCTCCACCGTCCGACTGCTGTCCGTCCTGGTCATCGTCGCCGGACTGATCATGCTGATCGGCGGGGCCGCCACCTGGTTCACCGTGCAGAGCCAGCTCGCCGACGAACGCATCACCGTCTCCGCCGACGCGGACTGGTTCGCCGGCGAGAAGATCGACGGGCCGCTGACCGCGTACGCGGAGGCCGAGGTCATCGAGAAGCACTCGCTGGAGGCCAGCGGCGGCAAGACGTACGCCGAACTCGGTCGGGAGGACCCCACCCGGCAGACCGTCATGACCGGCTCGTTCCTGCGCTCCTCCCTGTTCACCTCGGTCGTGTCCTTCGGGATCGCCGCGCTGGCGATGGGCCTCGGGCTGGTGCTCGCGCTGATCGGTTACAGCCTGCTCTCCCTCTCCCGCCGGCTCGACGCCCTGCCGGCTGCGGCGTCCACCACCTCCTGATCCGCCGCGTCCCGGGCCCGGGTGCGCCGTGACGTAGGGTCGGCACCGCACCGGTCCGGCCGCACCGGACGATCCCTGCCCCGCGGAGGCCCCCCATGACCGAGATTGGCGGCGCCACGAGGGTGTACGCGCTGCTCGGCGACCCGATCGCCCAGGTGCGCGCCCCCGGGCTGCTCAACCCGGTGCTGGCCCGGCGCGGCACCGACGCGGTGCTCGTCCCCGTCCACGCGGCACCGGCCGACCTGACCCAGGTGGTGCGGGGGCTGCAACGGGTGGCCAACCTGGACGGAATGCTGGTCACCGTGCCGCACAAGGCCGCCGCGCTCGACCTCGCCGACCGCGCCAGCGACCGCGCCCGCCTCGCGGGCAGCGCCAACGCGCTGCGGCGCGAGCCCGACGGGACGTGGACCGCCGACACCTTCGACGGCGACGGGTTCGTCCGCGGGCTGGCCGGGGCCGGGCATCATCCCCGGGGCCGCCGGGCGTGCGTGGTGGGCGCGGGCGGGGCGGGCAGCGCGATCGCGGTGGCCCTGCTCGACGCCGGCGTGGCGGAACTGCGACTGAGCGACACCGACCCGGGCCGGCTGGAGACGCTGCGGCGGCGGCTGTCCGCCGCGTACCCCGGCCGGGTCGACGCGACGGCGCGACCGCGACTGGCCGACGCCGAGCTCGCGGTCAACGCCACGCCCCTGGGGCTGCGCGCCGACGACCCGCCGCCGTTCGCGGTGGCCGACCTGCCGGCGCACGCGGTGGTCGCCGACATCATCATGACGCCGGCCGAGACGCTCCTGCTGGCCCAGGCGCGGGCCCGGGGGCTGCGGGCGCATCCGGGCGAGCCGATGCTCGCCCACCAGATCGACGCCTACCTCGAGTTCTTCGGGCTGTGACCGGCGGGCGGTCCGCGCCGGGAACCCGGGCGGCTCCCGGCGACCGCCGCCCGGTCCCGACCGACGCCCGCCGGCCGGCTCACTGATCATCCTGTCGGTCGGACCTGTTACCGTCGCGCCGCCGCTGCACCAGTCGGACCGGAGGTAGGCGTGATCAGCTCGCACGTGTCGTCGTTCGTCGGATTACCGGTGGTGCCCTTCACCCCGGGCATGACACTTCCCGACAACCCGTCGGCGGTCGCCTGGCGGCTGGAGGTCGAGGAGCACGACGCGGATCCCGCGGAGTTCCTCGGTCTCGTGCGGGCGCTGCGGGAGCAGGTGCCGCCCGACGCGGTGCGCGCCCTGGTGGTCGGCGAGTGGGGCGAGGCCTACGAACGGCCGCTGCCGGTCGAGGCGCTCGTCGAGGCCGCCGGGGAGTGGACCGGGCTGCGGGGGGTCTTCCTCGCCGACCTGACCTACGAGCAGTGCGAGATCTCCTGGCTCACCCACGGCGACCTCACGCCGCTGCTCGCGGCGTACCCGTCGCTGGGCGTGCTCTGGGTGCGCGGCGCGCAGGGCCTGCGGCTGGAGCCGGTCCGCCACGGCGAGCTGCGGGAGCTGCGCTTCGAGTCCGGGGGGCTGCCGGCCGAGGTGGTCCGCGCCGTCGGCGCGTGCGAGCTGCCGGCCCTGCACCGGCTGGACCTGTGGCTCGGCAGGAGGGACTACGGCGGCGACGCGAGCACCGAGGACCTCGCCGGGGTGCTCTCCGGCACCGGCCTGCCCGCCCTGCGGCACCTCGGGCTCTGCAACGCGGAGATCGCCGACGCCGTGGCGGCGGCCGTCGCGACCGCACCGGTCGTCCCCCGGCTGGAGACGCTCGACCTGTCGATGGGGACGCTGACCGACGAGGGCGCGAAGGCGCTGCTGGCCGGGCAGCCGCTGACCCATCTGACGCGGCTCGACCTGGAGCACCACTTCCTCTCCGAGGAGATGGCCGCGGCGCTGGCCGCCGCCCTGCCGGGCGTGCGGGTGGACCTCTCGGACCCGCAGGTCGCCGAGGACTTCGACGGCACGCCGCACCGCTACACGGCCGTCGGGGAGTGAGCGGACGTGGCCTTCGGTTCCCACGCGCACCACTTCGCCGGCCGCCCGGTGGTGGACGTCCCCGCCGACGGGCCGCTGCCCACGGTGGACGGCCCGGTCTCGTGGCGGATCGCCCACTGGCACTTCGACGAGGAGACCACGGAGAACGCGCTCTCGGAGGAGTTCCGGGACGCGTTCGACCGGTTCGTCGCGCAGGCCGGGCCGTCCGTGGAGTCCCTGGTCGTCGGCTCCTGGGGCTACGCGGCGTTCCACCCCGCCCCGATCGCGCAACTCTGCGCGGCGGCGTCGCGCCTGCCCGCCCTGCGGGCCCTGTTCCTCGGTGACATCACCGTCGAGGAGTGCGAGGTCTCCTGGATGAAGGTGGGCGACGTCAGCGCCCTGCTGACGGCGTACCCGCAGCTGGAGGTGCTGCGGGTGCGCGGCGGCGAGGACTTCGCCTTCTCCCCCGTGCGGCACGCGCGGCTGCGCGAGCTGGTGGTGGAGAGCGGCGGGCTGCCCCGGGAGTTCGTCGGCGCGGTGCTCGACTCCGACCTGCCCGCGCTGACCGACCTGGAGCTGTGGCTCGGCACCTCCGACTACGGCGGCGACGCGCAGGTCACCGACCTCGCCCCGCTGCTGGCCGGGGAACGGTTCCCGCGGCTGCGCCGGCTCGGCCTGTGCAACTCGGAGATCGCCGACGATCTCGCCCGGGCGCTGGCGTCGGCGCCGGTGGTGCCCCGGCTGCGACGGCTGGACCTGTCGATGGGCACGCTCGGCGACGAGGGCGCGGCGGCCCTCCTGGCCGGGCAGCCGCTGACCCACCTGGCGGAGCTGGACCTGTCCCACCACTACCTGGCGGAGGAGACGGCCGCGTCGCTGGTCGCCGCGCTGCCGGGTGTCCGGGTGGACGTCTCCGACCCGCAGGAGCCCGACGAGTACGACGGCGAGAGCCACCGCTACACGGCGGTGTCGGAGTGACATGCGCCTGACCGTCGTCGGCAACCCCGGCAACCGCCGGGTCGACCTGTTCACCCGGGCGGTCCTCACCGCCGGCCTGCCCCGGCCGCAGGTGCTGCCCTGGGTCGACGTGCTGACCGGCGCGGCGCCGCCCGGAGCCGACGCGGTGGTGCGGATCGACTCGCCCGGGGAGGACGCCGAGGTGGACCGGCTGCTGCGCCGGTCCGCCGTCCCGGCCCGCCACGGCGAGCTGGTCGGCCTGGCCGACACGTACGCCGGGCTGCTGCGGGGCCTGGACCGGGTCGCCGCGGGCGGCGCGGAGCTGCTCAACGACCCGGCGGACGTCGCGGTGCTGTGCGACAAGCGGCGCTGCCACGCCCGGCTGTCGGCTGCCGGGGTGCCGGTGCCGGCCGCGCTGCCCCCCGTGCACGGGTGGGCGCAGCTGCGGTCGGCGATGGCGGCGGCCCGCAGCAGCCGCGTGTTCGTCAAGCCCGCACACGGTTCGTCGGCCGCCGGGGTCGTCGCGCTGGCCGTGGCCGGGCGGCGGGTGCAGGCGGTCACCACGATCGAGGCGACCCCCGACGGGTTGTACAACTCGCTGCGCCCGCGCCGCTACACCGACGAGGCCGAGGTCGCCGCCATCGTCGACCGGATCGCCGCCGACGGCCTGCACGTGGAGCGGTGGCTGCCCAAGGCGGGGCTCGGCGACCGGGTGGTCGACCTGCGGGTGGTGACGGTCGCGGGACGGCCCGCCCACGCCGTGGTGCGCGCCGCCCGGGGGCCGCTGACCAACCTGCACCTGGGCAACGCGCGCGGCGACCTCGCCGAGCTGCGCGCGGCGGCCGGGCCGGCGGCGTGGGCGGCGGCGATGGAGACCTGCGAGCGGGTCGCCGGGTGTTTCCCGCGTACCCTCCAGGTCGGCATCGACCTGATGTTCCTCGTCGGCTGGCGACGCCACGCCGTGGCCGAGGTCAACGCCTTCGGCGACCTGCTGCCGGGGGTGCTCACCGACGGCCGGGACACCTACGCCGAGCAGGTGCGCGCCCTGGCCGACGGCCGGTGGGAGCGCTGGCGCGCGACCGCCGGGCGGGCGACGGCGCGCGGCGACGCGGCGGTGCGGGAGGCGTCGTCCGGCGACGCGGCGATGCGAACGGCGTCGCCCGGCGACGCGGCGGGCGGCCGGGAGGTGCTGGCGTGCGGAGTCTGATCGGCAGCCACGACCTGCTCCTGCTCACCCTCGACACGCTGCGTCACGACGTCGCCGCCGACCTGGCCGCGCGCGGGCGCACGCCGCACCTGGCGCGGGCGCTGCCGGGAGGCCGGTGGGAGCGCCGGCACTCCCCCGCCAGCTTCACCTACGCCGCGCACCACGCGTTCTTCGCCGGTTTCCTGCCCACCCCGGTCACCCCGGGCCGGCACGAGCGGCTGTACGCGGCGGCGTTCCCCGGCAGCGAGACCGCCGGCGCCGACACGTGGGTGTTCGACGCCCCCGACCTGCCCACGGCGCTCGCCGACGTCGGCTACCACACGCTCTGCCTGGGCGGCGTCGGGTTCTTCAACCGGCGCAGCCCGCTCGGGGCGGTGCTGCCGGGCCTGTTCGCCGAGGCGCACTGGGAGCCCGAGTTCGGGGTCACCTCCCCCACCTGCCTGGACGCCCAACTCGACCGGCTGGCCGAGGTGCTGCCGCGGGTGCCGGCGCGACAGCCGCTGTTCACGTTCCTCAACGTCGCCGCCCTGCACCAGCCCAACCGGCACCACCTGCCCGGCGCGCAGGGCGACGACCTGGCCAGCCACGCCGCCGCCCTGGAGTACGTCGACGGCCGGATCGACCGGCTCTTCGCCCTGCTCACCGGGCGGGGCCGGCCGGTGTTCGCGATCGTCTGCTCCGACCACGGCACCGCGTACGGCGAGGACGGCCACACCGGCCACCGGATCGGCCACGACGTGGTGTGGACGGTCCCGTACGCCCACTTCGTCCTGCGACCGGGGGAATGGTGACCAGCACCGACACGGGCCTCGACGGCTCGCCGTACCAGCAGTACCTGTACGCGTACCCGCACAAGACCTCCTACCGGCCGCTGCGCCCGCGCCCGCTGCTGTCGGACGTGTGGCGGGCCGAGGCGCGCGAGGCGCTCTTCCTCTACGTGCACCTGCCGTTCTGCGAGATGCGCTGCGGGTTCTGCAACCTCTTCACCCGCGCCAACGCGCCCGCCGAGCAGGTGACGGCGTACCTGCGGCAGTTGCGCCGGCAGGCCGGCCGGGTCGCCGACGCGCTGGGCGACGACGCCGGCTACGCCCGCGCGGCGCTCGGCGGTGGCACCCCCACCTACCTGACCGCCGAGGAGCTGACCGAGCTGTTCGCCGTAGCCACCGCGATGGGGGCCCGGCTGCCGGGCGTACCGCTGTCGGTGGAGACCTCGCCGGCGACCGCGACGCCGGACCGGCTCGCGGTGCTCGCCGCGCACGGCACCACCCGGGTGAGCATCGGGGTGCAGAGCTTCCTCGACGCCGAGGCCCGCGCCGCCGGCCGGCCGCAGCGCCGCGCGGAGGTGGAGGCGGCCCTGGCCGCGATCCGCGACGCCCGCATCCCCGTGCTCAACATCGACCTGATCTACGGCATCGACGGGCAGAACGCCGACACCTGGCGGCGGAGCCTCGACGCGGCCCTGGCGTGGCGCCCGGAGGAGCTGTACCTCTACCCGCTCTACGTGCGCCCGCTGACCGGGCTCGGGCGGCGGGCGCACGGCCGGGCCGACTGGGACGCCCAGCGGCTCGCCCTCTACGAACAGGCGGTGGCGACCCTGGGCGCGGCCGGCTACCGGCAGGAGTCGATGCGCCAGTTCCGCCGCTCCGACGCGCCCACCCCCGACGGGCCGGACTACTGCTGCCAGGACGACGGCATGGTGGGCCTGGGCTGCGGCGCCCGCTCCTACACCACGTCCCTGCACTACTCGTTCGACTACGCGGTCGGGGTGTCGCAGGTCCGCGCGGTGCTCGACGACTACCTGGCCCGCCCGGCCGAGGACTTCCGCTTCGCCGAGTTCGGGTTCGCCCTCGACGGCGCGGAGCAGCGCCGCCGGTGGCTGCTCAAGTCGCTGCTGCGCGCAGAGGGTGTCGACGCGGCGGCCTACCGGGCCCGCTTCGGCCGCCCGCCCGGCGAGGACTTCCCCGAGCTGGGCCGGCTGGTCGACCGGGGGTGGGCCACCGACGGCGGGCTGCGGCTGACTCCGGCCGGGTTGGCCCGCTCCGACGCGGTCGGCCCGTGGCTGACCTCGGCCCGGGTGCGCGACGCGATGACCGGGTACGTGCCGAGGTGAACCTGGCGATCCTCTACCGGGGGCCCCTGGCGAGCTGCAACTACGACTGCCCGTACTGCCCGTTCGCCAAGCGGCGCGACCCGCCGGAGCTGCTGCGCACCGACCGGGCGGCGCTGGAGCGGTTCGCCGGCTGGGTGGCGGCCACCGGCGACGTGCGGCTGTCGGTGCTGTTCACGCCGTGGGGCGAGGGGCTGACCCGCAGCTGGTACCGCGACGCGATGGTGTCGTTGTCGCACCTGCCGCACGTCGAGCGGGTGGTCATCCAGACCAACCTCGCCGCCCGGGTGGACTGGCTGGCCGACGCCGACCCGCGCGCCGCCGCCCTGTGGGCCACCTACCATCCCGGCCAGGTCGAGCGGGACCGCTTCCTGGGCCGCTGCGCCCGGCTGACCGAGCTGGGCGTGCGCTACTCGGTGGGGGTGGTCGGCCTGCCGGAGCACCTCGCCGAGGCGCGGGCGCTGCGGGCCGCCCTGCCCGCCGAGGTCTACCTGTGGGTCAACGCCGCCGAGGGTCGGCGCTACGACGCCGCCGAGGAGGCGACCTGGACGGAGCTGGATCCGCTGTTCGGCTACAGCGTCCGCCCGCACGTGTCGCTCGACCGGCCGTGCCACGCCGGCGAGACGGCGATCTCGGTGCGCGGCGACGGCACGGTGCGCCGCTGCCACTTCATCGACGAGCCGATCGGCAACCTCTACGACGGCTCGTGGCGCTCGGCCCTGCGGCCGCGGCCGTGCGGCAACGCAATCTGCGACTGCCACATCGGCTACGTCCACCTCAAGCCGCTCGGCCTGCGCGACGTCTTCGCCGGCGGGGTGCTGGAACGCATCCCCGCCGCCTGGCCGCCGCAGCACCGGGCGGCACCGACCGCCGCGCCGGAGCGCCGGCCCGTACCGATCGCGACGCCGGGGCGCCGCGCCGGTCGCCCCGGCTGAGCGCCGGCCGGTGCCGCAACCCCGCGGCGGGGCGCCGGCCGGTGCCCTGGCCGACGGACGCCGGTG
>NZ_JBAKHL010000063.1:0-36375 GCF_036902715.1 Micromonospora sp. CPCC 205546 | reverse complement strand
ACCGGCGATACCGAGCACGCTGTTACGAATGATCGTGTTCATCAGGAATGCTCCATTCGGGGGTCGGCATCCGCACCGAGGGGGATCGGCTACGCGGATGCAAGCACCGTCCGGCGCCCATGAACTTCAAAAGGGGAACTCTCCAGCGAGCGAGCTGGCGGGATCTCCGGCGTCACACCGGAGGAAAGATCAGATCGGCCGCGTCGGCCGCATGTGTCCGACCTGTCCGGGTCGGCAGGACCGGGCTGTCGCACGGGGCGGGGATGCCCTCACATCGGCTTGCGCGGGGCGGGGGGTTGCCCTCACGTCGGCCGGACCATGTGTAACGACCGCCGGCCCGCCATCATTCCGGGCCCCGGCACACCATCCCATCGGCGGCGTGGCCTCGCCTTGCTCGGTCGTACGCAGGGTGTAACGACCCCGCCCGGCCCACGATTCCGCCCCCACGATGCCCCCGATCACACCTCCGAACCGGACATATGGATCCGGTGCGTCGATTGTCCGGTCTCGCGGCTGCCCACGACACCCACCACAACTCCATGATCGACCCGGCAGCGCAGGCACCCGAAGCGCACCCGTAGGAGGGCGCGGGTGACCGCCGCCACATAAGATACGAACCGGTTCCGTATCGATAATCACCCGCTTACGCTGACACCCTGAATTTCGAGTCTGACCCGTATCGGAACGGGGCCGGGGGGAGAACGCGAAGATGCCACCGCGCGAGAACACGGGCCACCCGAGGAGGTGGGCGATCCTCGGGGTGTTGGTGATCAGCCTGCTCGTGGTCGTCCTGGACAACACGATCCTCAACGTCGCGCTGCGCACGCTCGCCGACCCGGTGCACGGCCTCGGCGCGAGCCAGGGCGAGCTGGAGTGGTCGATCAACTCCTACACGCTGGTCTTCGCCGGCCTGCTGTTCACCTTCGGCGTGCTCGGTGACCGCGCCGGGCGCAAGCGCTTCCTGATGATCGGCCTGGTGCTCTTCGGGCTGGCGTCGCTGCTGTCGGCGTACGCCCAGAGCCCGGCGCAGCTGATCGCGGCCCGCGCGCTGATGGGCGTGGGCGGCGCGGCCATCATGCCGGTGACGCTCTCGATCATCTCCAACGTCTTCGACCCCCGGGAACGGGGCCGGGCGATCGGCGTCTGGGCCGGCGCGGTCGGCCTGGCCGTGGCGATCGGCCCGATCCTCGGCGGCGCGCTGCTGGAGCACTACTGGTGGGGATCCGTCTTCCTGATCAACGTGCCGGTGGTGGCATTCGGCGTGGTGCTGGTGGCGCTGCTGGTGCCCGAGTCGCGGGACCCGGATCCGGGGCGCGTCGACGTCGGCGGCGTACTGCTGTCGGTGGTGGGGCTCGTCGCGTTGACGTACGGCATCATCGACGGCGGCGAGCACGGCTTCGGTCGCCCGCTGGTCTGGGTCGCGATCCTCGGCGGCCTGGCGGTGCTGGCCTGGTTCGTCGCGTACGAGCGGCGCAGCGAGCACCCGTCGCTGGACGTGCGGCTGTTCCGGGTGCCCCGCTTCGCCGCTCCGGTGGCCATCGTCGGGCTGGTCTTCTTCGCCGCGATGGGCGTGATGTTCTTCAGCTCGTTCTACCTGCAACTGGTGCGCGGCTTCAGCCCGCTGGAGACCGGCCTGCTCTACCTGCCCTTCGCGGCGGCCCAGCTCGTCTTCGCCCCGAGCAGTGCGGCGATGGTCCGCCGCTACGGCGGCAGGGCGGTCGCGGTGGTCGGGCTGGCGCTGACCGTGGTGGCGCTGGGCGCGTTCGCCTTCGTCGACGCGGCCACCCCGATCTGGGTCGTGCTGGTCGTCTTCTTCCTCCAGGGCACCGGGATGGCCAACATCATGCCCCCGGCCACCGAGTCCATCATGTCCGCGCTGCCCCGGGAGAAGGCCGGCGTCGGCTCGGCGGTCAGCAACACGGTCCGGCAGGTGGCCGGTGCGCTCGGCGTGGCGGTGCTCGGCTCGGTGCTCTCCGCCGTCTACCGCGCCGACGTCGACCCCGCCCTGCGGGACCTGCCCGTGGCGGCGCGCGAGGTCGCCGGCGAGTCCATCTCCGGCGCGTACGCCGCGGCGGGTCAGCTCGGGCCGGCGGCGCCGCAGCTGATCGCGGTCGCCGACGACGCCTTCCTGGCCGCGATGCACTGGGCGGCCGGCCTCGCGGCCGCGGTCGCCGCCCTCGGCATCGTCGTGGTGCTGCGCTGGATGCCCGGCCGTCCCGCCGCACGGGTGGGGGAGCCGGGGCCCGTGGCGGACCGCGAGTTGGCCGGGACCGCCTAGCTTCGGGAACAATGTCCGACATGACTTCCACCGCCGACGCTCCCCGGCCGCCCGGGCGGCCGAGGAGCGTCCGCGCGGACGAGGCGATCATCGAGGCCGCCCTCGACCTGCTCGCCGAGGGCAGCACGATCGAGGCGATCTCGATCGAGGCGATCGCCGCCCGCGCCGGGGTCGGCAAGGCCACCATCTACCGTCGCTGGCCCGGCAAGGAAGCGCTGCTGCGCGACGCCCTGCGGACGCTCAAGGGCGCACCACCCGAACCCGCCGGCCACTCGGTCCGCGACGACCTGATCCTGCTGGTCGGCGCGGTCGGTCACCACATCGACCCGAGGGCGGCGCGGATCATGCCCTGCCTGGTGCCGGAGGTCAACCGCAGCCCCGAGCAGTACCAGCTCTACCAGAACATCATCGAGCCCCGGCGGGAGACGATGCGCGAGGTGCTGCGGCGCGGCGTGCGCTCCGGCGAGCTGCGCGCGGACCTCGACGTCGAGGTGGTCATGGCGATGCTGACCGGCCCGATGCTGGTCCAGCGGGTCATGCGCTGGCACCCCGACCTCGACGAGGCGACGCTGCCACGGCGCGTCGTCGACGGCGTCCTGGACGGCATCCGCGCCCGCTGACCGTCCCGTCACGCGGGGGCCTGCGGTCGCGCGGCGGATGGTCGACCGGCGGCCAGGCGGGGGGTCGAACGGCGGTCAGGCGGCCGGCGTACGCAGGCGGTGCAGGCGCAGGGCGAGCTGCACCTCCAGGGCCCGCTCCGGTTTCTGCCAGTCCGCGCCGAGCAGCTGCCCGACCCGCTCCAGCCGCTGCGTGACCGTGTTGACGTGCACGTGCAGCAGCTCGGCGGCCCGGGCCAGGCTGCCGCCCACCCCGAAGTACGCCTCCAGGGTCTTCACCAGCGCGGTGCCCCGCCGGGCGTCGTAGTCGACGACCGGCCCGACCGTGGCGGTCAGGAACCCGTTCACGTCCTTGTCGCCGCCGTCGCCGACCGCGCCCAGCAGCAGCCCGACGAAGCCCAGTTCCGCGGTGCTCGCCCCCTGCCCCGAGCGACCCAGCGCACCCAGCGCGGTCAGGCACCGCTCCGCCTCGGCGAACGTCGCGGCCAGCGACGCGGGCCCCGTCGACGGGCCGCTCGCCCCGGCGGTCACCGGCCGGCCGGTCACCCGGGACAGGTCCCGGGCCACCGCGCGGGCGCTGCCGCCCGCGTCCCGCCCCGGCAGCATCAGCACCACCCGCCCGTCGCGGGCCGCCGCCAGCCCGCCCCGCGTGGAGGCGTACGTGGTGGCCCACGAGAGCACCCGCTGCCGCGCCGAGCCGGTCGCGGCGATCGCGTCGTCGCCGACCGCCACCAGCACGTGGGGCGCGTCCAGGTCCACGCCGAGCCGACGGGCCCGGCTGCGCAGCGCGTCGGTGTCCCGCAGCGGTCGGGCGATCAGGTCGTCGAGCAGTTCGCCCCGCACCCGCCCCTCCGCCTCGGCGACGGTACGCCGGAACAGCAGCAGCAGCGCCGTCACCAGCGACGCCCGCTCCAGGATCCGCTGGTCGGCGTCGACCAGCTCGTCGTCGGGGCGCAGCACCAGCGCGCCCATGTTCTCCGCCCCGGCCACCACGGCGGCGTACCAGAGTCGGCCCCGGCGCACGCTGCGGCCCTCCGTACGCGACGCGGCCACCGCCTCCACCATGTCCGCCCGGTCCGGTTCCTCGATCTCGCCGACCCGGGCCAGCAGCCGGCCCTGCGCGTCGAGCGCCAGCAGGGCCCCGCCGAGCACGTCGGTGACCGCCGCCGCGACGTCCTCCACGCCACCGCCGCGTAGCACCAGCGCGGTCATCCGGTCGTGTGCCGCCGCGGCCCGCTCCACGGAGCTGCTGTGCGCCCGGATGGTCGTGTTCGCCGCCGACAACTCCTCCAGCGCCGCCCGCGTCTCGGCGAGCAGCCGCGCGGTGTCGATGGCCACCGCCGCGTGCGCGGCGAGCGAGACCAGCAGCGCCACCTCCTCCCGGACGAACGGCCGGGCCGAGCGGTTGGCCGCGTAGAGCACCCCGATCGAGGTCGAGCCGAGCCGCAGCGGCACCCCGAGGATCGCCACCAGCCCCTCCTCGCCCACCCCGGCGTCGATCTCGCCGGTGTGGTGGAAGCGCTCGTCCTCCGGGTAGTTCGCGGTGACGTACGGGGCGCCGGACTGGGCCACCAGGCCGCCGAGGCCGGCGCCCATCGGCAGCCGCAGCCGCTGGAAGCGGGCGGAGACCGAACCGTCGGTGACCCGCATGTACGTGTCGCCGCGTTCCTCGTCGTCGAGGGTCATGTAGGCCACGTCCGCGCCGAGCAGGTTGCGTGCCCGGTGCACGATCGCGCGCAGCACGTCGTCCAGGTCGCGCAGCCCGGCCAGGTCGCTGACCGTGTCGTACAGCCCGGAGAGCTCGATCTCCCGGCGGCGGCGGCGTTCCAGCAGCGCGCGCACGCGCAGCGCCACCGTCTTGGCCTGCTCCAGCTCGGCGAGCCGCTCGGGCGGCAGCCCGGCGGCGCGCGCGGCGACGAGCGGCCCCTCGAACTCCACCGGGGCGGCCTCGCGGGCGAGCAGCTCCAGGAACTCCACCGGTGACGACATGACCGACATTGTGCGGCTCACCACTAGTTGGCCGTCCAGCCCCCGTCGAGCGCGATGGACGCGCCCGTGATGAACGCCGCCGGCGGGGAGCAGAGGTAGGCCACCAGCTCGGACACCTCCTCCGGCTCGATCAGTCGCTTGATCGCCGCCCGCGCCAGCATGATCTTCTCGACCACCTCGCTCTCGGGGATGCCGTGGCTGGCGGCCTGGTCGGCGATCTGGCTCTCCACCAGCGGGGTCCGCACGTACGCCGGGTTGACGCAGTTGGCGGTGACGCCGTGCGCGGCGCCCTCCAGCGCGACCACCTTCGACAGCCCCTCCAGCGCGTGCTTGGCCGAGACGTACGCCGACTTGTACGGCGAGGCCCGCAGCCCGTGCACCGAGGAGATGTTCACGATCCGGCCCCAGCCGTTGGCGTACATGTGCGGCAGCGCTCGGCGGATGATCAGGAAGGGCGCCTCCACCATCACCCGGTGCAGGTGGGAGAAGCGCTCCGGGGAGAACGCCTGCACCGGCGCCACGTGCTGCAGCCCCGCGTTGTTCACCACGATGTCGACGTCGGCGTCGAGGCGCTCCACGGCGTCCGGGTCGGCCAGGTCCACGCCCTCGGCGCGGCCGCCGGCCTCCGCCGCCACCGCCTTGGCCGCCTCGATGTTGCGGTCCACCACCAGGACCTCGGCGCCGGCGGCGCCCAACCGCAGCGCGCAGGCCCGGCCGATGCCGCTTCCACCCCCGGTCACCAGGGCGGTACGACCGGCGAGGTCGAGGTGTACGACGTGGGGGACCGCCACGGGTTCTGCCGTCATGGCGCATGAAGTTACGAGCTGTGTGTGCGGGCGCACATGGGCCCGCGACACATACTCGACGGCCGGGGTGTGTGGCCCCCGGCCGCGCGCCGGGGCGGTGTGCCGGCGCGCCGGTCGCCCCTCCGCCGCCGGCGTGTCGGCAGCAAGGTGTCTGCAGCCCCGGCGTGTCGGTGCGCCCGGCGTGTCCCCGGCGCCGGGGTGTCGCCCGGCTCGGTAGGGTGTCGAACACACGTACTGCTGACGGCTGGGGGAGGAGGCGGCGTGCGCGTGCTCGGCGTCGACCCGGGGCTGACCCGGTGCGGGGTCGGCGTGGTCGAGGGTGTGCCGGGACGCCCCTGCACGCTGATCGCCTACTACGTCGTCCACACCGATCCGGGCGACGATCTGGCGCTGCGCCTGCTGCACCTGGACCGTTCGCTCACCGACCTGGTCGCCGAGCACCGGCCCGACAGCGTCGCCGTCGAGCGGGTCTTCAGCCAGCACAACGTCCGCACCGTGATGGGCACCGCCCAGGCCAGCGGGATCGCCGTGCTCGCCGGCGCCCGCGCCGGGCTGCCCGTTCAGACCTACACGCCCAGCGAGGTGAAGGCGGCCGTGACCGGTTCCGGCCAGGCCGACAAGGCGCAGATGACCGCCATGGTCACCCGGCTGCTGCGGCTGGCCGAGCCGCCGAGGCCGGCGGACGCCGCCGACGCCCTGGCCCTGGCCATCTGTCACGTGTGGCGGGGCGGGACGCGTTCCAAGCTGACCGCCGCGGCCGACCGGGTACGACGAGGAGGAGCCAGATGATCGCCAGCGTGCGCGGGGTGGTGACCGCGACCGGTCCGGACCACGCCGTGGTGGAGGTCGGCGGGGTGGGCCTGGCGGTGCAGTGTGCCCCCGGCACCCTCGCCGACCTGCGGGTCGGCCAGCCCGCCCGGCTGGCCACCAGCCTGATCGTCCGGGAGGACTCGCTCACCCTCTACGGCTTCGCCGACGACGACGCCAAGCAGCTGTTCGAGCTGCTGCAGACCGCCAGCGGCGTCGGCCCCCGGCTGGCCCAGGCCGTGCTCGCCGTGCACACCCCCGACGCGGTGCGCAAGGCGATCGCCAACGCCGACACCGCCGCGCTGACCCGGGTGCCCGGCATCGGCAAGAAGGGCGCGGAGCGCCTGGTCCTGGAGCTGCGCGACCGCGTCGGCCCGGTGCCGGTCGGTGCCGACGGCGCGGCCGGGGTCACCGGCGGGGCCTGGCCCGAGCAGGTCCGGCAGGCGCTGGTCGGGCTCGGCTGGACGGCCGGTCAGGCCGACCAGGCGGTGGCCGCCGTGGCGGAGACGATCGACGGTGCCGTCCCGCCGGTGCCGGTCCTGCTCAAGCAGGCCATCCGGCTGCTGGGCCGCACCCGGTGACGGGGCCCGACGGCGGGCTGGTCTCCGCCTACGTGCACGACGCCGACCTGGACGCGGAGGCCACGGTCCGGCCGAAGCGGCTGGAGGAGTTCATCGCCCAGCACCGGGTCCGCGACCAGCTCGACCTGCTGCTGCAGGGCGCGATGCGGCGCGGCTCCCCGCCCGACCACATCCTCCTGTCGGGGCCGCCCGGCCTGGGTAAGACCACCCTGGCCAACATCGTCGCCGCCGAGCTGGGCTCGGGCATCCGGGTGACCAGCGGCCCGGCGATCGAGCGCTCGGGCGACCTGGCGGCGATCCTGACCAGCCTCGCCGAGGGCGACGTGCTCTTCATCGACGAGATCCACCGGATCGCCAAGCCGGCCGAGGAGCTGCTCTACAGCGCGATGGAGGACTTCCGGGTCGACGTGATCGTCGGCAAGGGCCCGGGCGCGACGGCGATCCCGCTGGACGTCGAGCCGTTCACCCTGGTCGGCGCGACCACCCGGTCCGGCCTGCTCACCGGTCCGATGCGCGACCGGTTCGGCTTCGTCGCGCACCTCGACTTCTACTCGCCGGCCGACCTGGAGGTGCTGCTGCGCCGCTCGGCGCGGATCCTCGGGGTGCCGATCACCGACGACGGCGCCGCCGAGGTCGCCGGCCGTTCCCGGGGCACGCCCCGGATCGCCAACCGCCTGCTGCGCCGGGTCCGCGACTTCGCCGAGGTCCGGGCCGACGGCGTGGTCACCCTGGAGACCGCCCGGGCCGCCCTGAAGGTGTACGACGTCGACG
Organism: Micromonospora sp. CPCC 205546; assembly: GCF_036902715.1. Classification (NCBI taxonomy): domain Bacteria; kingdom Bacillati; phylum Actinomycetota; class Actinomycetes; order Micromonosporales; family Micromonosporaceae; genus Micromonospora; species Micromonospora sp. CPCC 205546. Next base: position 28,526 of record NZ_JBAKHL010000063.1, on the reverse strand, counting down.
CGCTGGGTCTGGACCGGCTGGACCGGGCGGTGCTGACCGCGCTGGTCGACTCCTTCCGGGGCGGCCCGGTCGGGCTGTCGACGCTGGCCGTGGCGGTGGGCGAGCAGCCGGACACGGTGGAGGAGGTCTGCGAGCCGTTCCTGGTCCGGGCCGGCCTGCTGGCCCGTACGCCGCGTGGCCGGGTCGCCACCGAGGCCGCCTGGCGGCACCTGGGTCGCACGCCGCCGAATGGTACATTCGGCGCGAATGCTCCTGCGGCACCCGATCTGTTCTCGACGGATGTCGATCAGCCGTGACGTGAACGTGATCTGTGCCGCATTCGGCGTTCCCAGGTGCAGGGATTAGACTCGCGCCGGTCTGTACAGGACGTGAGAATCCGCCTCCGCTCCGGCGCGCCCGTGCCGGACCGGTGGCCAATGGGAAGGTCTTTCACCGTGCTTTACGCAGCAGAGGGCGGCGGGGGTGCCGGCAGCCTGACGCCGATCCTCATGATCGCTCTGCTCTTCGGCGTCATGTACTTCATGATGATCCGCCCCCAGCAGAAGCGCCGCCGCGAGGCGGAGTCCATGCAGTCCGCCCTCGCCCCCGGTGACGAGGTGGTCACCATCGGTGGGCTCTACGGCACGGTCACCGGCGTGGACGACGACACCGTCCTGCTCGAGGTCGCGCCCGGTGTGCAGACCCGCTACGCCCGTCCGGCCATCGCCCGGGTGGTCAGCCAGGCGGAGCGCCCGGCCGACGAGCCGGTCACCGAGGACGCGGACGTCGTCAAGGAGTGACGGTCGCTCCCGTCCCGCGCGGGGTGGTGGTGGCCGGACTCCGGTGACGACTTCTCCCGACGGGGCAGCGGAGGCGACGTGAAAACTGGATAGTTGGGCCCGACGCCGGAAGTCGGCTCGTCCCGTTCCGCTCGGCGCCCCCGCGCCGAGCCTCGGAGCCGGATGCCGGCCTCCGACGCCGGCCCGTCGGAACCGCCGGCCGGACCGGCCGACACCCGCCGCACCAGCGGCGCGACCGTACAGGGAGACAGGACAGCCGTGGCACCACCTCAGGGACAGATGCGGCCCGGACGGCAACTGGCCGTGCTCGGGCTCATCTTCGTCGTCCTCTATCTTTTGGTGTTCTTCTCGGGCGGCGCCAGCGGCGGGTGGAAGGACCGGCTCGAGCCCAAGCTCGGCCTGGACCTCGTCGGCGGCACCCGGCTCACGCTGGAGGCGACCAACAGCATCGGTGGCCAGGCCCCGACGGCGGAGAACCTCGAAGAGGCCCGCCAGATCATCGAGAGCCGGGTCAACGCCTTCGGCGTCGCCGAGGCCGAGGTGGTCACCGAGGGCAACCGCAACATCGTGATCTCGCTGCCCGGCGAGAACCGCGACCTCGACGAGGTGGGCAGCGCCGCCGAGCTGCGCTTCCGCAAGGTGCTCAAGGCCGCCGACGGCAGCGGCGCGGCCGCCGCCCCGCCGCCCGCCGCCACCCCGGCCCCCTCCGGCAGCGCCGCTCCGGCCCCCTCCGGCAGCGCGAAGCCCTCCGGCAGCGCCGCGCCGTCGGGCAGCGCCGCGCCGAAGGCGACCGCGTCGCCGAGCGGCGGCCAGGGCGGCATGGCCCCGGCCCCGAGCGCCAGCGCGTCGGCCGCGCCGAGCGCCACCCCGTCGGCCGCCACCCCGACGGCGAGCGCCAGCGGCGAGCCCGTGCCGCAGAGCGTCGTGGAGCAGCGCAAGGCCGTCGAGCAGAAGGTCGGCGCCGCCTCCTGGGCCGCCGCGAGCGGCCTGCAGGCCCCGGCCGACCTGACCGCCGACCCGTCGCTGGCCGAGAAGCTCAAGCCGTTCGCCGCCCTGGACCCGCGCGAGGTCGCGGTGCTGCCGGCGGCGATGCAGTTCAACGTGCCGCAGATCAGCTGCGCCCAGCTCGACAAGCGCCCGCCGGCGTCGATCTCGGCCGCCGACCAGCAGGTGGTGGCCTGCGAGGACGGCGCCGCGAAGTACCTGCTCGACCAGGCGAAGGTGCTGGGCACCGACGTCGATGGCGCCAGCGCGGTGATGGACCAGACCAGCCAGTGGGTCGTCAGCCTCGACTTCTCCGGCCCCGGCCAGGACAAGTGGACCAACCTGACCCGCGAGGCGTTCAACAACGAGGGCCAGGCCTGCGACGCCACCGCCCTCGGCCAGGACGGCAAGTGCCGCGTCGCCGTCGTGCTCGACAACGAGATCGTCTCCTCGCCCGAGATCCAGGGCGTGCTGACGGGCAACTCGCAGATCACCGGCAACTTCACCCAGAAGGACGCCAGCGCCCTGGCCGGTCAGCTGCGCTACGGCGCGCTGCCGGTGACCTTCGAGGCGCAGGAGCAGCAGAACGTCACCGCGACCCTGGGCGCCAGCCACCTGCGGGCCGGCCTGCTCGCGGCGGGCATCGGCATGGCGCTGGTCATCATCTACTCGTTCTTCTACTACCGCCTGCTCGGCTCCGTCATCTTCCTGAGCCTGATCCTCTCGGCGCTGCTGGTCTTCGGCGCGCTGGTGGTGCTCGGCCGGCAGATCGGCTTCACCCTCACCCTCGCCGGCATCGCCGGCATGATCGTGTCACTGGGCGTGGCGGCGGACTCGTTCGTCATCTACTTCGAGCGGCTCAAGGACGAGATCCGGGAGGGCCGCAGCCCGCGCAGTGCGGTGCCGCGTGCCTGGATCCGGGCCCGCCGGACGATCATCTCGGCCAACGCGATCACGCTGATGTCGGCCGTGGTGCTCTACGTGGTCTCGGTCGGCACGGTGAAGGGCTTCGCCTTCGCCCTCGGCCTGGCCACGGTGCTGGACCTCGTCGTGGTCTTCCTCTTCCGGCACCCGATCATGACGATGTTCGCCCGCACCTCCGCGTTCCTGTCCCCGCGGGTCAGCGGCCTCGGTCGGGCGCTCCCGCCCCGGACGGCCGAGCCGGCCAAGCCCCGCACCCAGCGCGTGAAGGAGGCCTGAGATGGCAAAGAGTGGTCTCGCGAGCCGCCTCTACCGCGGCGAGGCCGGCCTCGACATCATCGGCCGGCGCAAGCTCTGGTTCGGCGTCGCGCTCGCGCTGGTCCTGCTGTCGCTGCTCAGCTTCGGGCTGCGCGGCTTCAGCCTCGGCATCGAGTTCGCCGGCGGCAACTCGTTCCAGATCCCGGCCAGCGTCGGCACGCTGGAGCAGACCGAGCTGAAGGTCCAGGAGGCCCTGGCCGCGGCCGGCGACGATGCCGAGGTCGTCACCACCCAGAAGGTCGGCGGCACCGGCGGCGACTTCTACGAGGTGCGCACCACCCAGCTCGACACCGAGCAGGCCAACGATGTCAAGGCCGAGATCGCCGATGAGTTCGGCATCGATGTGGCCGCCATCAGCGGCAACCAGGTCAGCGAGGCGTGGGGCAGCCAGGTCACCTCCCGGGCGCTGCTCGGTCTGGTCATCTTCATCGCGGTGGTGATGGTCTACCTGATCCTGCGCTTCGAGTGGCGGATGGCGGTCGCCGCGGTCACCTCGCTGGTCATGAACCTGATCCTCACCGCCGGCATCTACTCGCTCGTCGGCTTCGAGGTCACCCCGTCGACGGTCATCGGCTTCCTCACGATCCTGGGCTTCGCGCTCTACGACGTGGTGGTGGTCTTCGACAAGGTGCAGGAGAACACGCGCGGCATCACCGCGAACAACAACCAGACGTACGGCGAGGCCGCCAACCTGGCGATCAACCAGAGCCTCATGCGGTCGCTGAACACCTCGGTGGTCGCGCTGCTGCCGGTCGGTGGTCTGCTCTTCATCGGTGCCGGCCTGCTCGGCGCGGGCACCCTGAAGGACCTCGGCCTGGTGCTCTTCGTCGGTATGGCGGTGGCGTTCCTGACCTCGATCCTGCTGGCCACCCCGCTGCTGGTGCTGCTCAAGAACTACGACCCGCGCATCCAGGCACACAACAAGCGGGTGCTGGCCCGCCGGGGCGCGCTCACCCGGGGCGAGGACACCCCGAAGGGCGCGACCCCGCGTACCGGCGAGTCCGACGACGAGCCGGTCGACCCGGAGTCGGCCGCGCTGGCCGGGGCGGCACCGCGGGTCGGCGCCCGACCGGCCGGCAAGCGGCCGACCGGCGCCCGGGGCGGCCGACCGGCCGGCGGCGGTGGCAACCGGCCGGGAGGCGGCAAGCGGCGCTGAGCCGGGCCGGGCAGACCCGGTAGGAACCGAACCGACGGCGTCCTTCATGCTGTGCGAGCAGCATGCAGGACGCCGTCGTCGTGAAGGGGAGCGGAACTGCCGTGACGGAGACCCACAGCACCGTGGTACGGGGAGACAGCGGCCCGGACGCCGCCGCGCTGGTCGCCAGCCGGGTGCTCGACGTGCCCGACTTCCCGAAGCCCGGCATCATGTTCAAGGACCTGATGCCGCTGTTCGCCGACGGCGACGTGTTCCGCCAGGTGATCGACGGGATCGTCGCGTACCACGGGCGGGACTCGTTCGACGTGGTCGTCGGCATCGAGGCGCGCGGGTTCGTGGTCGCGGCGGCCATCGCGTACGCGACCGGGGTGGGCGTGGTGCCGGTGCGCAAGGCCGGCAAGCTGCCCCGTGCGGCCCACTCGGCCTCCTACGCGCTGGAGTACGGCGAGGCCACGCTGGAGGTGCACCAGGACGCCTTCACCGCCGGGCACCGGGTGCTGGTCGTCGACGACGTGCTGGCCACCGGGGGCACCGCCGAGGCGACGCTGGACCTGGTGGAGCGGGCCGGCGGGACCGTGTCCGGCTTCACGGTCCTGCTGGAGCTCGCCTTCCTCGGCGGCCGGGAGCGGCTGGCCCCGCGTCCGGTGCATGCCCTGTTGACCGTTTGAGCCGACCGACCGTCGGGCGGACCCGGTGGGGACCGTCCGGCGGAGCGGCGGGGCACCGTGCGTGCGGGTAGCATTGCCCTTTGCTGACCGGGCGGGACCCGTCCGGGCGGCGCGAGACCAGGCCGGCCGGCTCACGGTCGGTGTTTTCCCGGCGAGCGGTGAGGAGGCCGGTGTCCCACGATGTCGCCCCTCCGGTGGAGGGCACGGTGTACCCGACAGGCGACGCGGACGGCTCGGTGACCGCACCCAACGGTGACGCGCAGGCCCCGGAGGCGGGGCCGGGCGTGACCGGCACGGCCGAGTCCGTACGCCCCGACACGCCGGCCCCGGCGGCCGAGGGGGTCGTGCTTCCGTTCCCGGCCGACGGCGTCGGCGACAACGTGCCGAGCGCCGGTTTCGCGCTCTCCACCGCGCCCACCGGCCGCAGGGTCCGGGCGCGGCTGGCGCGGTTCAACGCGCCGTGGCAGTCCTCGCAGGTCAGCGAGGTGCTGGAGCCGCTGATCTCGACCCACCGCGACGCCCACCCCAAGGCCGACGCGCGGCTGCTCCAGCGCGCCTTCGACATGGCGGCCCGCTGGCACTCCGGGCAGTACCGCAAGTCCGGCGACCCCTACATCACCCACCCGCTCGCGGTCGCCACGATCCTGGCGAACCTGGGCATGGACACCACCACCCTGGTCGCCGCGCTGCTGCACGACACCATCGAGGACACGGAATACACCCTCGACCAGATGCGCGCCGACTTCGGCGGCGAGGTGGCGCTGCTGGTCGACGGGGTGACCAAGCTCGACAAGGTCAAGCTGGGCGACGCGGCCAAGGCCGAGACGATCCGCAAGATGGTCGTCGCGATGGCCAAGGATCCGCGGGTGCTGGTCATCAAGCTGGCCGACCGGCTGCACAACATGCGTACCCTCACCTTCCTGCCCCGTCCGAAGCAGGAGCAGAAGGCGAAGGAGACGCTGGAGATCCTGGCCCCGCTGGCCCACCGGCTGGGTATGAACACGATCAAGTGGGAGCTGGAGGACCTGGCCTTCGGCACGCTCTTCCCGAAGCGCTACGAGGAGATCAACCGCCTCATCGGGGAGCACCAGCCGCAGCGCGAGGCGCTGTTGCGCCAGGTGACCCAGAAGGTGCAGACCGACCTGAAGGCCGCCAAGATCAAGGCGGAGACGACCGGGCGGCCGAAGCACCTCTACTCGATCTACCAGAAGATGATCGTGCGGGGTCGCGACTTCAACGACATCTACGACCTGGTCGGGGTGCGGATCCTGGTCGACACGGTGCGGGACTGCTACGCGGCGCTGGGGGTCATCCACGCCAACTGGCAGCCGGTGCCGGGCCGGTTCAAGGACTACATCGCGATGCCCAAGTTCAACATGTACCAGTCGTTGCACACGACGGTCATCGGGCCCACCGGCAAGCCGGTCGAGATGCAGATCCGCACGTACGCCATGCACCGCACCGCCGAGTTCGGCATCGCCGCGCACTGGAAGTACAAGGAGCACAAGGGCACCCAGATCGTCGGCCCGCCGGCGCACATCGACGAGATGACCTGGCTGCGGCAGCTGCTGGACTGGCAGCGGGAGGCGGCCGATCCGAGCGAGTTCCTCGACGCGCTGCGCTTCGACCTGTCCAGCCAGGAGGTGTACGTCTTCACCCCGAAGGGTGACGTCATCCCGCTGCCGACCGGGTCGACGCCGGTGGACTTCGCGTACGCGGTGCACACCGAGGTCGGGCACAAGTGCATCGGGGCGCGGGTCAACGGCAAGCTGGTGCCGCTGGAGTCGACGCTGTCCAACGGCGACGTGATCGAGATCTTCACCTCGAAGTCCGACACCGCCGGCCCGACGCAGGACTGGCTGGGCTTCGTCAAGAGCCCGCGGGCGCGTACGAAGATCCGGCAGTACTTCAACAAGGAGCGGCGCGAGGAGGCGATCGAGGCCGGCAAGGACGCGATCGTCAAGGCGATGCGCAAGCAGGGCATGCCGTTGCAGCGGATGCTGACCTCCGACGCGCTGATGGCGATCGCCCGGGACCTGCACCTCGCCGACGTGGCCTCGCTCTACGCCGCCGTCGGCGACAGCCAGGTCTCCGCCCAGTCGGTGGTGCAGAAGCTGATGGCCGCGTACGGCGGCGAGGAGGGCGCGGCGGAGGACATCGCCGAGACCGCCGTCGCCACCCGTCCGCCCCGCAGCCGGCAGAGCAGTGCCGACCCCGGCGTGGTCGTCCGCGGCGTCAGCGACGTGTGGATCAAGCTGGCGCGCTGCTGCACGCCGGTGCCGCCGGACTCGGTCTTCGGCTTCGTCACCCGCTCCGGCGGGGTGAGCGTGCACCGCGACGACTGCGCCAACGCCGAGGACCTGCGGGCGCAGCCCGAGCGGGTGGTCGAGGTCAGCTGGAAGCTCACCTCGGCGTCGACCTTCCTGGTCGCCATCCAGGTCGAGGCGCTGGACCGGCACAAGCTGCTCGCCGACGTGACCCGGGTGCTCTCCGAGGAACGGGTGAACATCCTCTCCGCGACGGTCACCACCACGCGCGACCGGGTGGCGGTGAGCCGGTTCAGCTTCGAGATGGCCGACCCGAAGCACCTGGGCCACCTGCTGGCGGCGGTCCGCAAGGTCGACGGCGTCTTCGACGCCTACCGCGTCACCTCCGGCGCCTGACCCCGCCCGGTCCTTCGCCCGACGGCGCGCCCCGGCCCGGCACCGACCGCGCCGGGGCGCGCCGCTGTGCCCCCGTGCCGCCCTCCACCCGTCCCCGCGGCGGGGAGAAGACCGCACGGGTTGTCCTGCGACCGCGCCGCCAGGCGACCGACCGGTGCACCACCACGGTGGGTGCGCCACGCTGTCGGGGGTCACCCGGAGCCGGTCGCCCCGGTGATCATGAGGTTGGCGGCGATCTCGATCTACCTGGCTGCCGCCAACCTCATGATCACCGAGAGCGGGGGGGGGGGGGGGGGGGGGGGGGGCAACAAGGGGGAGCGCCCGCGGGCGGGCCCGGCGGGCGCTCGTCGTACGGCTGGGGTGTGGGTCAGCCCTGGGGGGCGCTCATGGTGAGCTTCTTGATGACGACTTCCTTCTTCGGGTGGCCGCCACCGGCCTGCTTCGCGAACGCCTTGTCGTCGCCCGCCGCCGCGACCTGCTTGACGAGGTCCATGCCGCCGGTGATGGTGCCGAGGACGGTGTAGTTCGGGTCCAGCGGCGAGTCGCCGTAGACGATGAAGAACTGGCTGCCCGTGCTGCCCGGCTGCGCGGACTTGGCCATCGCGATGACGCCCTCCGGGTAGGGGGGCCGCTTGTCGGTGGGCAGGTTCTCCTCGGCGAACCGGTAGCTCGGACCGCCGGTGCCGTCGGTCTCGCGCCAACCCTTGCCCGTCGCGCTGGGGTCACCGCACTGCAGCACCTTGATGCCCTCGGTCACGAGCCGGTGGCACTTGCTGTTGTCGAAGAAGTTCTTCTCCGCCAGGTGGGTGAAGCTGCCCGCGGTGCAGGGTACCGCCGCACGGTCGATCGTGGCGGTGATCGGGCCCAGGTTGGTGTCGATCGTCATCGTCTGGGTGCCCGTGTTCGGCTGCTGCGCGGCCGGCAGCCCGACGTCCTTGATCTGCGGGCTCCGCTGGTCGGCGGGGACCTCGGTCCAGGCGCACTGCACGTTGCCGGCCGCCGGGCCGGCGGTGTCGGTCTTGTCGTCGTCGCCGCCGAGGGAGGTGACGAGCCAGACCGTGCCGGCGACGACGAGGACCAGGACCGAGGCGGCCCCCACGATCGCCTGGGTCTGCCGGCGCTTGCGGGCCCTGGCCGCGCGCTCGGCCATCTCCTTCTCGAGCCGGGCGCGCGCCGCCGCGCGCTGCCGCTCTCTGGTGGACGTCACGCCTGGATCCTCCTGGGGCTGTCTGTGGCGCGGTCGGTGCCGCTGAGGTTGGTGGGGCGGCCGGGTCAGCCGGCGCTCGGGCTGGCCGCCGGTGCACCCGAGGCGGTCGGCGTCGACGCCGAGGCCGGCTGCGTCACGGGCTCACCGACGGTCAGGCTCTGCACGACCACGTCGTCGTCCTTGGGCTTGACCTTGGCCCCCGTCCCATTGTCCACGGTCGGCTTGGCGCCGATCTTCGCCAGCACGTCGATCCCGCCCGTGACCCGGCCGATGACCGGGTACTTCGGGTCGGCCGTGGTGAAGTCCTTGAAGAACATCAGGAACTGGCTGCCGTTGGCGCCCGGCGGGTTGGCGACCATCGCGACCGTGCCCTTCGGGTAGGTCGCGGGCTGCCCGGCCGCGGGGCTCGCCGACGGCGCCGGCGCGGTGGGGACGTTCTCGTCGTAGAACGAGTAGGTGGGGCCGCCGAGCCCGGTGCCGCTCGGGTCACCGCAGCGCACCGCGCCCTCGGCGGTGATCTCGTGGCACTTGGTGTTGTCGTAGAACGACCGGCCGGCCAGGTGGGAGATGCTCGCCGCCGCGCACGGGGCGCCCGCCAGGTCCAGCTCGACGGTGATCGGCGCGCCCTGGTTGGTGGTGACCGTCATCGGGCGTACGCCCTCGGTGGGCAGGCCCTGGGTGCCCGGGGTGCCGACGTCCTTGAGGTTGGTGTTCGCGGTGGCGTCCTGCGGCGTCCAGAGGCAGACGTCCTCGGTGGCCGCGTTCTCCTTCGGCTCGTCGTCGAAGGCGCCCAGCGCCCACGCCGAGCCGGCCACGATCAGCGCGAGGACGACGGCGACGCCGACGCCGGCCTGGATCTGCCGGCGACGTCTGACGGCGGCGGCCCGGCGGGCGAGTTGCCGGTCGAGCTTGGCGCGCGCCAGTTTGCGCTGCCGGTCCCTGCTGGAAGCCACCCGTGCTCCCCTTCCTCTACCCTGGTCGTCACCGGTGGTCGGGCGTCCTGCGCCCGTTCGACGGCGGGTGCGCCACGCCACACGCCCGCCAGAGTGTACGGCTACCGGCTGGGAAAGTGGTGTACGAGGTCCGGGCCGGGTTTATCGGAACGCGTCACTGTTCCCCCGCGCGCCGTCCCGGACGGACGAATGTTGCCCGTGCGACGCCCGGGACGGACGCGCAGAACCTCCTCGCGCCGCCCGATAGGCTGCGGACAGCGAACAGTCTCGACGGAAGGGGAGCGGACGTGCTCGTGGCCGGCTTTCCCGCGGACGCCTTCGGCACCAACTGCTACGTGGTCGCCGCCGCGCCGGGGGAGCAGTGCGTGGTGGTCGACCCCGGCATCGGGGTGCTCGACCGGCTCGACGCCCTGCTGGCCGAGCATCGGCTGCATCCGGCCGCCGTCCTGCTCACCCACGGCCACCTCGACCACACCTTCTCGGTGGCACCGGTCTGCGGTGCGCGCGGCATCACCGCGTACGTGCACCCCGGCGACCGGGAGATGCTCGCCGACCCGACCAAGGGGCTGTCGGCGGATCTCAGCGCGCTCTTCGGCGGGCGGCTGCCCTACACCGAGCCGGAGGACGTGGCCGAGCTGACCGACGGCGCTACGCTCGCCCTCGCCGGGCTGGAGATCACCGTCGACCACGCCCCGGGCCATACCGGCGGGTCGGTGCTCTTCCGGCTGCCGGCCGCCGGCTCTCCGTGGGAGGCAGACCAGCTCTGCCTCTCCGGCGACGTCCTGTTCGCCGGCTCGATCGGCCGCACCGACCTGCCGGGCGGCAGCATGACGAGGATGGTCACCAGCCTCCGGGACAAGATCCTCCCGCTGGCCGACGACACCGTCGTGCTGCCCGGCCACGGCCCCGCGACCACCATCGGCCGCGAACGCGCGAGCAACCCGTACCTCCTCGAGGTGTCCGGTGGCGGCGGCGCGCGGCCGGCGTCCCCCGCCCGCGGCCTCTAGCCGGCCGCACCGACCTCCGCCGTGCGGCCCCTGGCCGGCCGCGCGACTTCCCGCCCCGCGGCCGGTGCCGGCCGCGCCGAATCTTCGCCCGCGCCGAGCGCGCGGGACCGCGAACGGAGCATCATGAGCAAGCCCACGCCCATCTCCGGCTTCCCCGAGTGGACGCCCGCGCAGCGGATGATCGAGCAGTACGTCCTCGACCGGATCCGCGACACCTTCGAGCTGTACGGCTTCGCCCCGCTGGAGACCCGCGCGGTGGAGCCGCTGGACCAGCTGTTGCGCAAGGGGGAGACCTCCAAGGAGGTCTACCTGATCCGGCGCCTGCAGGCCGACGCCGACGGCCCGGCCGGCGACGACGCGCTCGGCCTGCACTTCGACCTGACCGTGCCGTTCGCCCGCTACGTGCTGGAGAACGCCGGCAGGCTGCAGTTCCCGTTCCGCCGCTACCAGATCCAGAAGGTGTGGCGGGGCGAGCGGCCGCAGGAGGGGCGCTACCGCGAGTTCCTCCAGGCCGACATCGACATCGTCGACCGGGACACCCTCGCGGCGCACCACGAGGCGGAGATGCCGCTGGTGATCGGCGACGCCCTGCGCTCGCTGCCGATCCCGCCGGTGCGGATCCAGGTCAACAACCGCAAGATCTGCGAGGGCTTCTACCGGGGCATCGGGGTGACCGATCCCGAGGCGGCCCTGCGCGCGGTGGACAAGCTCGACAAGATCGGCCCGGCGAAGGTGGCCGAGCTGCTGGCGCAGACCGCCGGGGCGAGCGAGACGCAGGCCAAGGCGGTCCTGTCGCTGGCGGAGATCTCCGCCCCGGACGCCTCCTTCGCCGACGCCGTCCGCGCACTGGGCGTCAGCGACCCGATGCTCGACGAGGGGGTCGAGGAGCTGGTCCGGGTGGTGGAGACCGCCGCCGCGCACTCCCCGGGGCTCTGCGTGGCCGACCTGCGCATCGCCCGGGGCCTGGACTACTACACCGGCACGGTCTATGAGACGCAGATGGTCGGCTACGAGCGGTTCGGCTCGATCTGCTCCGGCGGCCGCTACGACAACCTGGCCAGCGCCGGCGCCACCCGCTTCCCGGGGGTGGGCATCTCGATCGGGGTGACCCGGCTGCTGGGGCTGCTCTTCGGCGCCGGCGCGCTGTCGGTGTCGCGGGACGTGCCGACCTGCGTCCTGGTCGCGGTGACCAGCGAGGAGCAGCGCGCCGCCAGCAACCGGGTGGCCGAGTCGCTGCGGTCGCGGGGCGTGCCGACCGAGGTGTCGCCCAGCGCGGCGAAGTTCGGCAAGCAGATCCGCTACGCCGAGCGGCGGGGCATCCCGTACGTCTGGTTCCCCGGGTTGGATGGCGCGGCCGACGAGGTGAAGGACATCCGTTCCGGCGAGCAGGCCGCCGCCGCGGCGGGGGAGTGGACGCCGCCCCGGGCGGACCTCAGGCCGCTGGTCAGCTGAGACATTACTGGCGCGTACGCGCGATCGGACCTACGGTGGCGTAAGTTACGCCACCGTAGGGAGATCGTCGTGACCGCACTCAGCCAGACCGCCCTGCTCCGCGAGCTGGAGCCCGTCGTGGAGACGAACCTCGACCGGCACCTGGCCGTCGCCAAGGAGTGGTTCCCGCACGAGTACGTGCCGTGGAGCGAGGGACGCACCTTCGACGGGCCGCTGGGCGGCGAGGCGTGGTCGGAGTCCGACTCGACGATCCCCGACGTGGCCCGCACCGCGCTGATCGTCAACCTGCTGACCGAGGACAACCTGCCCTCGTACCACCACGAGATCGCCACCCTGTTCGGCCGGGACGGCGCCTGGGGCACGTGGGTGCACCGGTGGACCGCCGAGGAGGGGCGGCACGGCACCGCCATCCGCGACTACCTGACCGTCACCCGGGCGGTCGACCCGGTGGCGCTGGAGCGGGCCCGCATGACGCACATGTCCGCCGGCTACGCCAACGTGCACGACGACGAGGTGCTGCACTCCCTGGCGTACGTCTCGTTCCAGGAGCTGGCCACCCGGATCTCACACCGCAACACGGGCCGGGTCACCGGCGACCCGGCGTGCGAGGCGCTGCTGGCCCGGGTCGCGGCCGACGAGAACCTGCACATGGTCTTCTACCGCAACCTGCTGGCGGGGGCCTTCGAGCTGGCGCCGAGCCAGGCGATGCGGGCGGTCGCCGACGTGGTGGCCGACTTCCAGATGCCCGGCAACGGCATCGACGGCTTCGCCCGCAAGTCGGTGGCGATCGCCCTCGCCGGCATCTACGACCTGCGCCAGCACCGCGACGACGTGGTGGCGCCGGTGCTGCGCCAGTGGGACGTCTTCAACGTGACCGGCCTCGACGCCGACGGCGAGGCCGCCCGCGACCAGATCGCGGCGCACCTCGACGACCTGGAGCGCGCCGCCTCCCGCTTCGAGGAGAAGCGCGACGCCCGCGCCGCCCGCCTGGCCGCCCGCTGACCCCGCCGCCAGGGCCGTCGATCATGCAGTCGTGGCGGGGGACGGAACACCTGCCACCAGGATTCCGGCACCACAACTGCGTGATCGACTACTCGGTGGACGGGGGGTCCAGGGGGAACAGGAGGCAGGTCGAGGTGGCGTGGGCGACCAGGCGCGACTTCGCGTCGAGCAGCTTCGCCTCGGCGAGGGCGGTGCGGCGACCGCCCTGCAGGACGGTGCCCTCGCAGCGCAGCGTGCCGCTCGCGACGGTGACCGGGCGCAGGAACTTCACGTTCAGGTCCAGCGAGGTGTAGCCGACCCCGGCGGGCAGGGTGGTGTGCACCGCGCACGCCGCGGCGGTGTCCAGCAGGGTGGAGATGACCCCGCCGTGCACGGTGCCGAGCGGGTTGTAGTGGAACTCCTGGGGGACCAGTTCGACGGCCACCCAACCCTCGTCGGCCTCCATCCGGGACATGTCGACCAGGTGCATGATGGGCGGCGCCGCCAGCTCGCCGGCGATCATCGCGCGGAGCAGTTCCAGGCCGCCGCGCCGGCCGACGTGCGCGGCGTTGATGCCCGGGTCGGCCCACGAGAACGTACGGCTGCGCGCCGGATCCTGCGTCTGTGTCATGGACCCAGCCTCCCAGCGCGTTGCTGAGTCTGTCAATCAGACCTAGCCTGGGGCGCATGAGACCCGCGGCACTGGACTGGTCGGTGGAGAACTGCACCATCGCCCGGGCCATGGAGATCCTCGGCGAGCGGTGGACCCTCGTCGTCCTGCGTGAGGTCTTCAACGGCGTCCGCCGCTTCGACGACATGCGGGTGCGCACCGGCGTCCCCCGGCAGGTGCTGGCCAACCGGCTGGCGATGCTGGTGGAGCGCGGTGTCCTGCGGCGTGAGCCCTACCGCGAGCCCGGCAGCCGGGAGCGCCACGAGTACCGGCTGACCGGGATGGGGCTGGACCTGTGGCCGGTGCTGGTCGCCGTGCTCGGTTGGGGGGACCGCTACCTGGCCGATCCGGAGGGCTCGCCGCTGACGGCCGCGCACCGCGACTGTGGCGGCGAGGTCCGCGTCGAGTTGCGCTGCGAGCGCGGGCACGAGGTCGCCCGGCCGCGCGACGTGGTGCCGCGGCCGGGGCCGGGGGCGCGCCGCCGCACCGGGTGAGCGCACTGGCCGCCGGTGCGCGTCGGCCGGTGCGGGAGGGCGGGGCGGCGGGGGTGTGAACGGTCGGCGGACCGGTCTCCTGGCGTCCGCCGGATCGCGCGTACCGGATGGTGGGACGGTGGGTGCAGCGTATAGACGTGCGCCTGTGTCCACGATGTTTCGGACCGATGGCCTCGGTGGCGGGGGCGAAAAGGACAAAGTCGGGTCTTGCATACGAACTTAAGTATGTGAATACTTCAGTGAGCTCGACCGGTACCCCCAGATCGGCCGGGCTGGTCCCGGCCCTTGTCGCCCCGACGAGGGCCAGTCACCCCCTCCCTGGAGGTTGTTGTATGCGACCCACGAGGTCCTCGCTCCGTCGTGCCGCCGTCGTCGCCGCGGCCGGCGCCATGGTCGCCGGCTCGCTGATCGGCGCGCCCGCTCAGGCCGCACCCTCGCTCGCTTCCCCCGACGCCGCCGCCGGCCTGGCCGAGCGACTCGGCGACCGGTCGGCCGGCACGTACGCCGACGCCAACGGCAAGATGGTCGTCACCGTGACCGACGCGCTCGCCGCCCGGCAGGTCAGCGCCGCCGGCGCCACCCCGAAGATCGTCAAGCGCGGCGCCAGCGAGCTGGCCCGGGCCACCTCGGAGCTGGACCGCTCCGCCAAGATCCCCGGCACCGCGTGGTGGACCGACCCGGCCACCAACCAGGTCGTCGTCTCCGTCGACAGCACCGTCACCGGCGCCAAGCTGGAGCGCGTCAAGGCCGCCGCCGAGCGGATGAACGGCGCGATCCGGATCGAGGCCGAGGCCGGCGTGCTCGGCACCCGCATCTCGGGTGGCCAGGCCATCTACGCCGGTGGTGGCGGTCGCTGCTCGCTCGGCTTCAACGTCCGCAGCGGCAGCACCTACTACTTCCTGACCGCCGGGCACTGCACCAACATCTCGGCCAGCTGGTACAGCAACTCCGCCCAGACCAACCTGCTCGGCAGCCGGACCGGCACCAGCTTCCCGGGCAACGACTACGGCATCGTGCGGCACAACAACTCCGCCAACGCCGCCGGCAACGTCTACCTCTACAACGGCAGCTACCGGGACATCACCGCCGCCGGCAACGCCTACGTCGGCCAGTCGGTGCAGCGCTCCGGCAGCACCACCGGCCTGCGTGGCGGCTCGGTGACCGCGCTCAACGCCACGGTGAACTACGCCGAGGGCTCGGTCTCCGGCCTGATCCGCACCAACGTCTGCGCCGAGCCGGGCGACAGCGGCGGCTCGCTGTTCAGCGGCTCCACCGCCCTGGGCCTGACCTCCGGTGGCAGCGGCAACTGCCGCACCGGCGGCACGACCTACTTCCAGCCGGTCGGCGAGGCGCTGAGCCGCTACGGCGTCAGCATCTTCTGATCGAACGCACCGCAACGGGCCGCCGGGTGATCCCGGCGGCCCGTCCGCGTGCCCGCAGCGGTTCGCCGGACTGGGGCGGGCAGGTCGGGGTACGTTCCCGTCGGTGAGCGCCCCCGTGACCCCGCCCGCCGACGCCGCCGTGTCCGCCTGGGCCCCGCTGCGGCTCGCCGCGTTCCGCAGCCTCTGGCTGGCGGTGCTGGCCAGCAACGTGGGCACCTGGATGCAGACCGTCGGCGCCCAGTGGCTGCTCGTCGACGAGGCCAACGCCTCGACCCTGGTGTCGCTGGTGCAGACCGCCAGCATGCTGCCCGTGCTGCTGCTCGCCTTGCCCGCCGGCGCGCTGGCGGACACCCTCGACCGCCGCCGGCTCCTGATCGGCGTGCAGTGCTTCCTGGCCGCCGTCGGCGTACTGCTGACGGGCCTCACCGCCGCCGGCCGGATGCCGCCGGCACTGCTGCTCACTCTCACCTTCGCGCTCGGCGTCGGTCAGGCGCTGACCCTGCCGGCCTGGCAGGCGGTCATCCCCGAGCTGGTGCCCCGCTCCCAGCTCGTCTCGGCCTCGGCGCTCGGGTCGATCAGCGTGAACCTGGCCCGCGCGGTCGGACCGGCGGTGGCCGGCGTGCTGGTCGCCCGGACCGGCGTCGCCACCGTCTTCGCCGTCAACGCGGTGTCGTTCGCCGTCTTCGCGCTGGCACTGCTGCGCTGGCGGCCCGAACGGACCGGCGGCGACGACCTGCCCGAGCGGTTCACCGCCGCGCTGCGCGCCGGCGGCCGGTACGTGCGGCACTCGCCGGTGGTCCGCCGGATCCTGCTGCGCGCGGCGCTGTTCGTGGTGCCGGGCAGCGCACTGTGGGCGCTGCTGCCCCTGGTCGCGAGCCGCCGCCTGCACCTGGGCGCGGGCGGGTACGGCGTGCTGCTCGCCGCGCTCGGCGTCGGCGCGGTGGCCGGCGCCCTCGTGCTGCCCCGGATCCGGCTGGCGCTCAGCACCAACCGGCTCCTGCTGCTGGCCGGCCTGGTCTACGCCGCCGTCCTGGTGGTGCTCGCCCTGGCGCCGGGCCCGGTGCCGGTCGCCCTGGCCCTGGTGCCCGCCGGCATGGCCTGGATGACCGTGCTGTCGAGCGTCAACGCCGCCATGCAGCTCTTCCTGCCCGGCTGGGTACGCGCCCGCGGCCTCTCGGTCTACCAGATGGTCTTCGCCGGCGGGCAGGCGCTCGGCGCGGTCGCCTGGGGTGCGCTCGGCGAGCTGACCAGCCTCGTGGTGGCGCTCGCCGTGGCGGCCGCGACGATGGCCGTCGGCGCGGTGACCGTGCCGCTCTGGCCGCTGCGCGAGACCCGGGGCCTCGACCGGGACCCGGCGGTCTGGTGGCCCGAGCCGCACCTGACGCTGCCGGCCGAACCCCGCAGCGGGCCGGTGCTGGTGACCGTCTCCTACACGGTGCCGCCGGAGCGGCAGGCGGAGTTCGTCGCGGCGATGCGCCTGGTGGGGCGGTCCCGGCGGCGTACGGGGGCGATGCGCTGGGGCCTGTTCCGCACGGGCGAACGGGCGGACGGCTTCGTCGAGGTCTACCAGGTGCCCTCGTGGGAGGAGCACCTGCGCCAGCACGGCGGCCGGCTCACCGGCGCCGACCGTGGGATCGAGGAACGGGCCCGGGCGCTGACCGTCGGGGACATCGTGGTGAACCACCTCCTGCCGGCCGACCCGCGCGACTGACCCGGCGTCAGCCGGCGGTGACGCTCGCGCCGGTGAACACGACCGCACCATCCGGGAACTCGCACTGGATCCGCAGTACGAGTTCGTCGGCGCCCTCCACGTCCGCGACGAGGTCGCGGGGGGCGGTCATCCGCGCCTCGAACTGCTGCCCCCGCACGACCCGGGTGACGGTGCCGTCCTTCTCGTGGATCACCACCTGCGCGTGGACGAGGACCGCGCCGTCGCGGTCGTCCGGTGACGGGAAATACGGCCGGACGGTCGCGGTCAGGTCGAGAAAGCGCCGCTGCAACCGGTACGTGACTTCCCGCTGCTTGTCCGATCCGGTGTTTCTCGGACAATTGATGACGATGGAACGATCGTATTCCGGGCGGCCGGCCAGTTGCCGTGGCAGTTTGACGAGATTGGCCGCACCGGCCTCGACCGGCAGCGTGTCCAGCCGGACCGCGGTCGGCGATCCGGCCGGCGCGACCGTGGCGGGCCCGGAGCCGGGCGGGTTCGCCGGGCCGGCCGCCGTCGTAGGTGTCGGTGGGGCGGAGGGGTCTGCCTTTCCCCACCCGAGGTCCCAACCGGAGACGTCCCGCGCGAGAGTGAGCGCGGTGAACAGCACACCCAGCACGGTCAATATCAGGGTCGCCCGCACGAAGGGGTTCGCCGCCCGGCTCTGGCCCGAGTTTCCCATGTCTCGCATCGTCCCTTCGCCATGGCCGCAGCCGTGTCGGTCCAACGCATATGTCTGTCGGAGTATTGTCACCTTCGCGCTGTCGAAGATTACTCCGCCCGGGGTGTCGCGCATTCCTGATAACGTGCGGGCTCAAGCCGGTGAGCACTCGCGGCCCGGCGATGTCGAATCGACCTCTGCCATTGCAGGAGGTGGTAGGTGTGAACCAGCCCGACACCCCGCAGGAGCCATCCGCGAATCCTCCGGCGACGCCGCATCAGCCCGGCACGACGCCTCCCTCCCCGCCTGTCGGCGGCGCCGCCGTCCCGCAGCCGTGGGCGTCGAGCGCGACGCGTCCCCCGTCCGCGCCCGCACCGGGCGGTTCCCGGGGCAGGCGGTTCGGCGCGGTGGTGCTCGGCATCGCGGTGCTGGCCCTGCTGGCGTCGCTCGGTTCCGCCGTCGTCTCCTGGCGGGCGCTCGACCAGGCGCGCACGGCGCGGGACATCGCGTCGGCCCGCTCGCCGATCGTCGCGCCCACCGCCACACCCGCCGGCTCCGAGTCGTCCTCCCTGCCGTCGCCGAGCGATCCGGTGGACACACCTGACGGCGGAACCGGGCCGGGGGAGGCGCCGCGCTCACCGGGACAGCCTCCGGTGCTCAACGAGCGGACCGTCTACCAGGCGGAGTACGAGGCGCAGAGTCTGACGCTCAACCCGGCGAAGTGCTTCGCCGAGATGTACGTCGATCTCGACGAGCCACGGGCGAACGTCGGCCTCGGCAGCTCCGATCTGACGTTCAGTCCGGACTGCCAGGCGGGGGCGCCGTACGTGCGGTTGGGCGCGGGCGTGGACGGCAGCGAGACGGCGCGCGCCGGCATGCGGCCGCAGGAGTGCGCGGACGCGATCCGCGCCGCGCCGATCGCCGAGAACGCGGAGGTGCCGCTGCGCAAGGGCAGCTGGCTCTGCGTCAGCACCAGCTACGCCAAGGCCCGGGAGCGGCGCGACGAGTGGCGGATGGTGCTGGTCGAGGTCGTCTCGGTCAGCAACGAGCGCTCGGTCGTCCTCCGGGCCACCGCCTGGAACATCCCGGAGGACTGAGGCTGGGTATGCCGCCGTCGTCGGCGGAGCCGACGGACCACCCGACGCGGAGCACGGATCCTCGACGGGTGGCGCGGACCCACGTCCGGCAGGGCTGACAGAATGCCAGGGGTAACGGTGTACCGCAGATGAGGAGACGCTAGTCGTGATCCGTACCCATGACGCCGGCAGCCTGCGCGCGACGGACGCCGGCACCACGGTGACGCTCGCCGGGTGGGTGGCCCGCCGGCGCGACCACGGCGGCGTGATCTTCGTCGACCTGCGCGACGCCTCCGGCGTGGTCCAGGTGGTGTTCCGCGAGGAGGACGCGCACGCGCTGCGCAACGAGTTCTGCGTCCGGGTCACCGGCGAGGTGACGCGCCGCCCCGAGGGCAACGAGAACCCGGAGCTGCCGACCGGCGAGATCGAGGTGACCGTCGCCGAGCTGGAGGTGCTCTCCGAGGCGGCGCCGCTGCCCCTGCCGGTGGACGACCAGGTCGAGGCCGGCGACGACATCCGGCTGCGCTACCGCTACCTCGACCTGCGCCGCAGCGGCCCGGCGAAGGCGATGCGGCTGCGCTCGCGGGCCAACCAGCTCGCCCGCGCGGTGCTGCACGAGCGGGACTTCCTGGAGATCGAGACGCCGACGCTGACCCGGTCCACGCCGGAGGGCGCGCGTGACTTCCTGGTGCCGGTGCGCCTGCAGCCCGGCAGCTGGTACGCGCTGCCGCAGTCGCCGCAGCTGTTCAAGCAGCTGCTGATGGTCGGCGGCATGGAGCGGTACTACCAGATCGCGCGCTGCTACCGCGACGAGGACTTCCGCGCCGACCGGCAGCCGGAGTTCACCCAGCTCGACATCGAGATGTCCTTCGTCACCGAGGACGACGTCATCGACCTCGGCGAGGCGATCGTCTCGACGCTGTGGAAGGACCTGGCCGGGCACGAGATCTCCCGGCCGATCCCGCGCATCACCTGGCACGACGCGATGGCCCGCTACGGCTCCGACAAGCCCGACCTGCGCTACGGCGTCGAGCTGACCGAGCTGACCGACTACCTGCGCGGCACCGCGTTCCGGGTCTTCGCCGGGGCCATCGACGCGGGCGGCTACGTCGGCGCGGTCGTCATGCCCGGCGGCGCGGCGCAGAGCCGCAAGGAACTCGACGGCTGGCAGGACTGGGCCAAGGCGCGCGGCGCGCGTGGCCTGGCGTACGTGGTGCTCGACGCCGAGACCGGCGAGGCGCGCGGGCCGGTGGCGAAGAACCTCTCCGCCGAGCACCTGGGCGGGCTCGCCGACGCGGTCGGCGCGAAGCCGGGCGATGCGGTCTTCTTCGCCGCCAGCACCGACACCCGTGAGGCGCAGGAGCTGCTGGGCGCGGCCCGCATCGAGATCGCCAAGCGGGCCGGGCTGGTCGACGAGAGCGCCTGGGCGTTCTGCTGGGTGGTCGACGCGCCCATGTTCGAGAAGACCGACGAGGGCGGCTGGACGGCCGTGCACCACCCGTTCACCTCGCCGAACGCCGAGTGGGTCGACCGGTTCGAGGAGGCGCCGGACCGGGCGCTGGCCTACGCGTACGACATCGTCTGCAACGGCAACGAGATCGGTGGCGGCTCCATCCGTATCCACCGGGGCGACGTGCAGAAGCGGGTCTTCGACCTGCTCGGCATCACCCCCGAGGAGGCCCAGGACAAGTTCGGCTTCCTGCTGGAGGCGTTCAAGTACGGCGCCCCGCCGCACGGCGGCATCGCGTTCGGCTGGGACCGGGTCTGCATGCTGCTCGCCGGCGCGGACTCGATCCGCGAGGTCATCGCCTTCCCGAAGACCCGGGGCGGCTTCGACCCGCTGACCGGCGCGCCGACGCCGATCACCGGCCAGCAGCGCGCCGAGGCCGGCATCGACGCCAAGCCGAAGCCGGCGGCCGCGCCGCACACCGGCACGGCCGGCCCGGCCGCCCCGGTCGCCGACCCCACCTGATCCGTCCCGCCGGCCCTCGCGATTGATCATGAAGTTGTTGCGTTGCTCCCCGGCGTGTCACGACGACAACTTCATGGTCAACGCTGGAGGTGGGGCGCGATGAGGCTGCTCGTGGTCGGGGGTAGTGGGTTCCTGGGGGCGGAGGTGTGCCGGCAGGCGGTGGGCGCCGGGTGGTCGGTGGTGGGGACGTGTCACTCGGGGGCGATCGCGATGCCGGGGGTGGCGGCGCGCCGACTGGACGTGACCGACCGCGTCGCGGTCCGCGCGCTGGTCGCCGAGGTGCGCCCGGACGCGGTCGTCGGCACCCCCTACCGGTACGGCGACTGGGCGGTCACCGCGGACGGCGCGGCGCACGTCGCATGCGCCGCAGCCGAGGGGGGAGCCCGGCTGGTGCACATCTCCAGCGACGCGCTGCACGCCGGCCGCCCCGAGCCGTACGGCGACGACGAGCCTCCCAGCCCGGTGTTCCCGTACGGGGCGGCCAAGGCGGCGGCCGAGACGGCGGTGCGCGTCCTCGACCCGGGTGCGGCGCTGGTGCGTACCTCCCTGATCGTCGGGGAGGGGAGCAAGCAGATCCAGCTCTGCCGCGACGCGCTCGCCGGCCGGGCGAGCCTGTTCACCGACGAGCTGCGCTGTCCGATCGACGTCACCGACCTGGCCGCCGCCGTGCTCGAACTTGTCGGCACCGACTACGCCGGCCCGCTCAACGTGGCCGGTCCGGACGCGGTCAGCCGCGCGGAACTGGGCCTGCTGGTCGCCGCGCACACCGGCATCGACCCGGCCGCCATGAAGACCACCACCGGCGCCGCCGCCGGCGTGCTCCGTCCGGCCGAGGTGCGCCTCGACTCCACCCGCGCCGCCGGACTGCTCCGCACCCGCCTGCGCGGGGTGCGCGAACTGCTCACCCGCTGATCAGCCCCGGGGCCGGCTCGGCCGACGCACACTTTCTATGCACAACTATTGTGCATAGAAAGTGTGCAGAGATATTGTGCGTCCATGGAGAACGAGCTACCGGAGGCACCGCGCGCCGTCCGCCTCGACGGCCGGCAGGTCCGGGTCCTGGCACATCCGCTGCGGATGCGGCTGCTCGGCACGCTGCGCGTGGACGGCCCCGCGACCGCGACCACGCTGGCCGCGAAGCTGGACACCAACACCGGGGCGACCAGCTACCACCTGAGGCAGCTCGCCGAGGTGGGGCTGGTGACCGAGGACCCTGACCGGGGCACCGTCCGGCAGCGGTGGTGGCGGGCGGCGCACGACATCAGCAACTTCGAGCCGACGGACTTCGACGACGACCCGGACGCCCGGGCGGCGGTGCAGTGGATCCAGGCCGACCAGGTGCGGCTGCTGGCCGAGCAGGCCGAGCGCTGGATGGCCGCCGCGCACGGCTACTCGGCGGCATGGCGGGATGCCGCCGGAATGAGCGACGTGCTGCTGACGATCGGCCCGACCCGCCTGAAGGCCCTCAACGGCGAGCTGTGGCAGCTGCTCCAGCGCTATCGCGACGAACCGGCGCCCGACGAGCCGGAGGCGGAGTCGGTGCTCTTCTTCCTGGCCGCCTTCCCCCGGTTGGAGCAGGGGCGGTGAACGCGCTGTCCGTACGCCAGGTCCGGCGCCGATTCCTGCTGCTGCACGGCCTACGCTGGCTGCCCACCGGCCTGATGGTCCCCGTGATGATCCTGCTGATGCAGGAGCGCGGCCTGACGCTGTCGCAGATCGGCCTGGTGACGGTCGCCCAGGGCCTGGTCGTGCTGGCCCTGGAGCTGCCCACCGGCGGCCTCGCCGACGCCCTCGGCCGACGCCCGGTCCTGGTGGTGGCCTGGCTGGTCAACCTCGTCTCGCTCGCGCTCTTCGCCGTGGCCGACTCGTTCGCGCTCTTCTTCCTGGTCTGGGCGTTGCAGGGCGTCTTCCGGGCGCTCGACAGCGGCCCGATGGAGTCCTGGTACGTCGACGCCACGCTCGCCGCCGACCCGGACGCCGAGTACGAACCGGGCCTCGGCCACGCCGGCACCGTCGTCGGCGTCGCCATGGCCGCCGGCGCCCTGCTCGGCGGCGGCCTGGTCGCGCTGGGTCCGGTCGGGCCGGTCAGCGCCCTGACCGTGCCGGTGCTGGTCGCGATCGCGCTCCAGGCGGCGGCCCTGGTCGCCCTGCTGGTGCTGCTGGTCGAGGTCCGCCCGCGCAGCGGCTCCGGCGCGCTGCGGGCGTCGGTCGCCGAGGCGCCCCGGATGGTCGGGCAGGCGTTCGGGCTGCTGCGCCGCTCCCGGGTGCTGCTCGCCCTGGTCTGCGTGGAGCTGTTCTGGGGCTTCGGGATGGTCACCTTCGAGTCGCTGCTGCCGGTCCGGCTGGCCGAGGTGGTCGGCGACCCGGACCGGGCGGCCGCGCTGCTGGGGCCCGCCAGCTCGGCGGCCTGGCTCGCCGGGGCGGCCGGCGCCGCGCTCACCCCGCTGCTGCTGCGCTGGCTGGGCGCCGCGCCGAGCGCCGCCCTGCTGCGGATCGTGCAGGGCGCGACCATCGTCGGGATGGGCCTGCTGGCCGGCCCCGTCGGGGTGCTGGTCGCCTACCTCGCCTGCTACACCGTGCACGGGGCGTCCAACCCGCTGCACATGGGGCTGCTGCACCGGCAGGTCGACGGTCCCTACCGGACCAGCGTGATCTCGCTGAACTCGATGATGGGCCAGCCCGGGTTCGCGGTCGGCGCCATCGTGCTGACCGCGCTCGCCGACACGGTCAGCGTCAGCGCCGCGATGCTGGTCGGCGCCGTGGTGCTGGCCCTCGCCGCGCCGCTCTACCTGCCGGCCTGGCGGGCCCGCCACCGCGCCCCGGGTGCTGGTCCGGTCCCGGATGTTGGTCCGGTCCCGGCCGCCGGTGCGGTCCCCGGCGCCCGTACCGGGTCCGTCGGTCCGGTACCCGACGCGGTGGCGGCGCCCGCCTCCGCGCCGACGCGCGGCGCCTGACGGCGCCGGGCGCTCAGGCCAGGTGCACCGAGCTGCGGGCCAGGGCGCCGGTGAAGCCGAGCCGCCGGTAGAGCCGGATCGCGCCGACGTTGACGCTGTAGACGCCGAGCGCGACGGTGTCGTGGCGGGCGAGCAGGGCCCGGGTCATCGCGGCGGTCAGCGCCGCGCCCAGCCCCCGCCCCCGCAGGTCGGGGGCGACGGTCAGGCCGGCGAGGAAGCCGATGTCTCCCCGGCTGCGGTCGGCGCCGCAGGCGACGAGCCGGTCGCCGTCGCGGATGCCGTACCAGTCGACGATCCGCAGGTCGCCCGGGCGGGAGGTGGTGGTCGGGAACGCCTCGTCGATGAGGGCGGTCAGCGCCGGGTGGTCGGCCGCGGTGAGCCGGACCACCCGCTCCTCGTCGGGCTGGCGCGGCGGCGCCTGGGTGGTCCAGAGGAAGTCCCACTCGTCGTGGCGGGCCACGGTCAGCCGGCCGGGCAGCGCCGCCGGGTCGAGCCGTGGCAGGTGCAGCCACTGGCCGGGCCGCAGCGCACCCCGCGTGAGCAGGTCGGCGAAGAGCTCGACCGCCGACCCGGGGGCGCCGACCGCGCCGCCGCGCGGGCCGTGCTCCGCCGGCAGCAGCCAGCCCACCGCGTCGCCGCGCCGCCAGCCGCGCGGCACCTCGCCGCGGGTGAGCGCGTGCCGGGCGTACGGGTGGTGGCCGGCGGCCGCCAGGATGGCGTCCCGCCCCTCCAGGACCTGGTCGGCGATGATCATGTCAGCAAGCCTAGGACGCGCTCCGGCCTCCTGCCGGCGGACCCGGCCTCCGGTC
Organism: Micromonospora sp. CPCC 205546; assembly: GCF_036902715.1. NCBI lineage: Bacteria > Bacillati > Actinomycetota > Actinomycetes > Micromonosporales > Micromonosporaceae > Micromonospora > Micromonospora sp. CPCC 205546. The sequence continues at coordinate 3,711 of NZ_JBAKHL010000063.1, read as the reverse complement.
GCCCTCGGGACCTGGCCGGAGACCGTGCCGTTCCACGGTGGAGATTGGCGAGCGGACCGATTGGGTACATCCCGCGCCGACCCACTGGGAACCCCCACCGGAGGAACGCCATGCTCGCCATTCTCGCGGCGGTCGTTTTCGGCTTCGCCCTGCTCATCGACCTGCTGGACACCAACTTCGGTGCCCCGGACCTGTTCAACTGGAACACCCTCGTGCTGATCGGCCTGCTGCTGCTCTCCCTCTACCTGGCCGGTGTCGGCCGGGGCCCGCGCGGCGGGGGCGGCGGTGGTGGCGGCCGCTGGTACCGGGGCCGTCGCCCCGGTCGCGGCTGACCGCAATCGATCATCGGGGGCCTGGCCCCACGGCGCGCTTCCGGCGCCGTGGGCCGGGCCTTGTACTGTTCCCCTGATGGAGTCCGACGCCCTCTTCTCCCTCGGTGAGCCCGCCGGAGCGCCCCCCGCGCCCGCGGGTTCCGTCGGCGTGGACGGGTTCACGGCGGTGGGGGAGGACTCGCCGCTGCCCGTCCGGATGCGCCCGCGCAGCATCGACGAGCTGGTCGGGCAGGAGCACCTGCTCGCGCCCGGGGCCCCGCTGCGTCAGCTCGTCTCGGCCACCGCGCCGATGTCGGTCATCCTCTGGGGCCCGCCCGGCAGCGGCAAGACGACCATCGCGCACCTGGTGGCCCGGGCCACGGACCGCCGGTTCGTCGCCATGTCGGCCCTCACCGCCGGTGTCAAGGACGTGCGTGCGGTGATCGAGACCGCCCGCCGCCAGCGCCGCTCCGGCGGCCCGCAGACGGTGCTCTTCATCGACGAGGTGCACCGGTTCAGCAAGACCCAGCAGGATTCGCTGCTCGCCGCCGTCGAGGACCGCACGGTCACGCTGCTCGCGGCGACCACCGAGAACCCGTACTTCTCGGTCATCTCACCCCTGCTGTCGCGGTGCGTGCTGCTCACCCTCCAGCCGCTGGACGACACGGCGGTGCGCGACCTGCTGCGCCGCGCGGTCGCCGACGAACGCGGCCTCGGCGGCGCGCTCACCCTCGAGACCGAGGCCGAGGACCATCTCGTACGCCTCGCGGCCGGCGACGTGCGCAAGGCGCTGACGGCGTTGGAGGCGGCGGCGGCCTCCGCCACGGCCCTCGGCGCCGGGCGGATCGACCTGGCCACCGCCGAGCAGGCGGTCGACGTGGCGGCGGTGCGCTACGACCGGGCCGGCGACGCCCACTACGACGTCACCAGCGCCTTCATCAAGAGCATGCGGGGCTCCGACGTGGACGCCGCGCTGCACTGGTTGGCCCGGATGCTGGTCGCCGGCGAGGACGCCCGGTTCATCGCCCGCCGCCTGGTCATCTTCGCCAGCGAGGACGTCGGCATGGCCGATCCGAGCGCGCTGAGCGTCGCCACCGCCACCGCCCACGCCGTGGAGTACGTCGGGCTGCCCGAGGCGCAGCTCAACCTCGCCCAGGCGGTGATCCACCTGGCCACCGCGCCGAAGTCCAACTCGGCGACCACCGCGATCGGCGCTGCCGTCGCCGACGTGCGGGCCGGCCGGGGCGGGCCCGTGCCGCGCGGGCTGCGCGACGCGCACTACTCGGGCGCCAAGGGGCTGGGGCACGGGACCGGTTACCGCTATCCGCACGACGACCAGCGCGGCGTGGTCACCCAGCAGTACGCCCCCGACGACCTCGCCGGCACCGACTACTACCGGCCCACCCAGCACGGGGCCGAGCGTGCGGTCGCGACGCGACTGCCGCTGCTGCGCCGTATCGTCCGGGGGCTGCCCGCGCCGGCCGCGCCCGCGCGGGACCCGGGAGCGGTCGGGAGCGACCCGGCGGCCAACGGCCGCCGACAGACGGACACGGGCGGCGCCGACGCGGCGCGAGAGGGCGGCAGCGACGCCGCCGGGGAGGGTCACCAGTGAGATCGCGTGGTTCGGAGCGACCGGAGGACGGCCCCGACGAGCGGCGCGACTCCCGCGCCAAGGGGCGCCGCTGGGGGCGGGGCAAGGCCGAGGCCGAGCCCGAGGAGCCCGCCAGCGGCGAGGAGTTCGGCTGGATCGACGACCTGCGTTCGGCCAAGCAGCAGCGGACCGAGCTGGGCCCGGGCGGGGCGGAGCCCGCCTCGCCCGCCGGCCCGCGCCCGGGCGACCCGACGGCTGAGGGTCCGGCCGGTCCACCGCCCCGTCGTGGCCCCGGCCCGGCAGCCGCGCCCCCGGTGCGTCGTGGCGAGGCCGAGCCCCCGCGGCCCCGGCCGGTGGACGGACCCTGGCCCGGCTCGCCGGAGCCGCCCCGGCCGGTCAACCCGGCCGCCCCGGGGGCCGTCGCCCCGCACCAGCCCGTCCGTCGGCCTCCGGCGGCCGGTCGTCCGCAACCCGGCCCGGACGGCCCGGACCGGCGGCCACGCCCCGCTCCGGGTGCCCCGACGGGTCCGCAGGCCGCTGCGCCGACGGGCCCGCCTGCCGGCACCGCGACGGGCCCGCAGGCGACTCCTCCCGCCGGCGCACCGGCCGGCCCACACCCGGCTCCCGTGCCGTATCCGCAGGCCGGCTTCCCGGCGGCCCCGCAGGCCGACCCGCGGACCGGACCGCAGCCAGGTCCGGCCGCAGGCTCCCCCGCCGGGCCGCCGCCCGGCACGCCCCCGCGTACCCACCCCGGCGCGCCGACCGGACCGCGTCCGGGTGCGCCGGTGCCCCCGCACTCCGACGCGCCGCGCCCGGCCGGGTCGACGCCCGGTCAGCACCCCGAGGGTCGGGCGGCGGTGCCGGGCGGTACGCCGCCACCGGGTGCCGTCGGACGGCCCGGCGGTGCGGTGGGCGCCGCCCGGGTCGGCGTCCCGGCCCCCGGCACCCCCCAGCCGCCAGCCGGTCCGCCGACCGGCGAGCTGCGCGGCACCCCGGCCGACGCACGTGACCCGCGGTCCGGCCGGATGCGGCGGGGCCCGGGCGGTGCCGGCGGGCCCGTCCCGACGGACGGCACCGGACCCCTGCCGGCGGCCGTCCCGCCGGACGGCGACGGGGTCGACCGGGGCCGACGCCCCGGTGGGCCGACCGGCCGACGCCGCGCCGCCGAGGAAGACGTACCGCCGGTACCCCGCTCCGGCAATGCCCCGCCGGTACCCCGCTCGGGCAACGCCCCGCCGGTACCCGGCTCCGGCAACCCCCTGCCTGTGCCCAGCTCCGGCAACGCCCCGCCCGTGCCCGGTGCGCCCGCCGCGCCTCCCGGCGCCGGGGTGCAGCCGCCCCACGACTCCGGCCCCCGCAGCCGACCCGCCGCACCTGACGACGTCGAGGTCACGGGTCGGCGCCGACGTGTGGCCGGCGACGACGAGACCGCCGGCCGGACCGGCCGCCCGGAGCGCCCGGCCGACTGGCTGCGGCAGGCCGGCCGTGCCCACCACACCGATCCCGCCCTGCCGACGGTCAAGCGGTCGGTGCCGCCCGTCCCGGGCGGTCCGTCGCCGGTGCCGCCCGGGCTGGAGCAGCGCGGCGCCGAGACCGGCAACATCCCCACGGGCCCGGCGCGGCCCGGCACGCGGCCGCCGCGACCTACCGACGCCACCGAACCCGGACGGTCGGCGGGCCGCGTCCGACCCGTCACCGAGCCGCCCCGGCCTGCCGACACCCCACATGCCGGGCCGCCGGCCCGGGGCGCCGCCCGCCCCACGCCGGCCGGTCCGCCGCCGACCGGCGCCGAGACGCCAGCCGGCCGGG
>NZ_JBAKHL010000062.1:0-37196 GCF_036902715.1 Micromonospora sp. CPCC 205546 | reverse complement strand
CGCCGACGAACTCAACGACCGCCCACGGATGACCCTGGGCTGGGCCACCCCAGGTGAGAAGATGACCCAGCTACTTGGTGTTGCAACCACCGGTTGAGCCCGCCTCAAGGGGCCATTTCGTACCAAGATCTACGCCGCCACCACCCACGCCCGCCAGCCGCCGCACCTTGCGCGACGACGGCGGACTCGAGCGGTTGCGGGCATCAGGTGTCCGCCGGGCCCTTAGCGGACCTCTCTGGACACGTTCGGGAGGGAGGGCGATGGGGTGCTTGGCCGCGCGCGAAAGGATCTCGCGCAGTAGGTTGAACCGGTGACTGGACGGTTCCCGATCGAAGACGTCTCCCCCGTCGTCTCCTGCGGTCGCTACCCGGCCAAGGCCGTGGTCGACGAGCCGGTGCCGGTGTCGGCCCGCGCCTACCGGGAGGGCCACGACGCGCTGGGCTGCAACGTGGTCTGGCGGGGTCCCGGCGGCCGGGCACGGCCGTTCACCCGGATGCGCCCCGGCGAGCCCGGGCAGGACCGCTGGCACGCGGTGATCCGCCCCGACGCGGTCGGCGAGTGGGTGTTCACCGTCGAGGCGTTCCAGGACCCGTACCTGACCTGGCAGAACGCGGTCACCAAGAAGATCGCCGCCGGTCAGGGGCCGGAGGACCTGGCCAACGACCTCGCCGAGGGCGTACGGGTGCTGACCGCCGCCGTCGAGCTGGTGCCGGCCGGCGACGCGGAACGGGTTCGCGCGGCGGTGGCGGCGCTGGGTGACGCCGGGAAGGAGCTACCCCGGCGGGTCGCCCCGGCGCTGGAGCTGGCCGAGCTGCTCTGGGAGCACCCCGTCCGCGAGCTGGTCACCGCGGGCGAGGAGCACCGGCTCTGGGTGGACCGCCGGCGCGCGCTCTTCTCCGCCTGGTACGAGTTCTTCCCCCGCTCCGAGGGGGCCGTCCCGGCGACCGTCGACGCCCCGGCGCGCTCCGGCACGTTCGCCACCGCCGTCGAGCGCCTGCCGGGCGTCGCGGCGATGGGCTTCGACGTGCTCTACCTGCCGCCCATCCATCCGATCGGCCGGGTCAACCGCAAGGGCCGCAACAACGCGCTCACCGCCGGGCCGGACGACGTCGGCTCGCCGTGGGCCATCGGCGCCGCCGAGGGTGGCCACGACGCCATCCACCCCGACCTGGGTACGCCGGAGGACTTCCGCGACTTCGTGGCCGCCGCCGCCGAGCAGGGCCTCGAGGTGGCGCTGGACCTGGCGTTGCAGTGCGCGCCGGACCACCCGTGGGTGACGGAGCACCCGGAGTGGTTCACCACCCGGGCCGACGGCAGCATCGCGTACGCGGAGAACCCGCCGAAGAAGTACCAGGACATCTACCCGCTGAACTTCGACAACGACCCGGAGGGCATCCGGGCGGAGGTCCTGCGGGTGGTGCTGCACTGGGTCGGCGAGGGCATCCGGATCTTCCGGGTCGACAACCCGCACACCAAGCCGTTCGACTTCTGGCACTGGCTGATCGCCGAGGTCAAGAAGGTCGACCCGGACGTGCTCTTCCTCGCCGAGGCGTTCACCCGGCCGGCGATCATGCACGGGCTGGGCAAGGTCGGCTTCACCCAGTCGTACACGTACTTCACCTGGCGCACGTCGGCGGCGCAGATGCGGGCGTACTGCGAGGAGCTGGTCGAGGCGGCCGACTACATGCGGCCCAACTTCTGGCCCAACACGCCGGACATCCTGCACGAGTCGTTGCAGCACGGCGGCCCGCCGATGTTCAAGATCCGGGCGGTGCTGGCCGCGCTGCTCTCCCCCTCCTGGGGCATGTACGCCGGCTACGAGCTGTTCGAGCACACCGCCCGCCCCGGCGCGGAGGAGTACCTGGACAACGAGAAGTACGAGCTGCGCCCCCGCGACTGGGCCGGCGCGCAGGCGCAGGGCCGCTCGCTGGCGCCGTTCATCGCCGTGCTCAACCGGGTACGCCGGGAGAACCCGGCCCTGCACCAGCTGCGCAACCTGGTCTTCCACGAGATCGACAACCCGGCGCTGCTCTGCTGGTCCAAGCACGACCCGGAGACCGGCAACACGGTCGTCGTGGTCTGCTCGTTCGACCCGCAGGGCGTGCAGTGGGGCAACACCACGCTGGACATGCCGGCGCTCGGGCTGGACTGGCACGACCGGTTCACGGTGCGCGACGAGCTGACCGGCGCCAGCTACGACTGGGGGCAGCGCAACGCCGTGCGCCTCGACCCGTACCTGCAACCGGCGCACGTGCTGACCGTGCGCCGGCCGACCCCCGAACCCGCCGCCGGCCCGGCGTCGGCGACCGGGGCGCCGGACCTGACCGTCGCCGACGTTCCCGACGACCTCTCGGGCGGCACCGCCCCCACCGCTTCCGCCCAGAAGGACGACGACCGATGGACCAGCTGATCGCCGGCGCCACGCACGACCCGCACGCCGTCCTCGGCGCGCACCCGGCCGACGGGCGGACCGTCGTCCGGACGCTGCGCCGGGGCGCCGCCGACGTCGCCCTCGTCGTCGACGGCGAGCGGCACCGGATGCGGCGGGTGCACGACGTCGGCGTGTTCGAGGCGGAGGTCGAGGGCGAGGTGCTCGACTACCGCGTCGAGGTCGACGGCCGCAGCCACGACGACCCGTACCGCTACCCGCCCACCCTCGGCGAGCTGGACCTGCACCTGATCGCCGAGGGCCGCCACGAGCGGCTCTGGGAGGCGCTCGGCGCCCGGGTCTTCGACGAGGGCGTGGCGTTCACCGTCTGGGCGCCCAACGCGCGCGGCGTGCGGGTGGTCGGCGACTTCGCGGGCTGGGCGCCGGACGACGGCTGGCCGATGCGCTCGCTCGGCGGCAGCGGGGTGTGGGAGCTGTTCGTCCCCGGCGTCGGGGCGGGCGCCCGCTACAAGTTCCGGATCCTGGGCGCCGACGGGCAGTGGCGGGACAAGGCCGACCCCCTGGCGGCGTACGCGGAGGTGCCGCCGGCCACCGCGTCGGTGGTGCACCGCTCGACGTACGAGTGGGGCGACGCCGACTGGCTGACGCGGCGGGCCCGACGGCAGCCGCACCAGGAGCCGATGAGCGTCTACGAGGTGCACCTCGGCTCGTGGCGCCCCGGCCTGGGCTACCGGGAGCTGGCCGAGCAGCTGACCGCGTACGTCACGGAGCTGGGCTTCACCCACGTGGAGCTGCTACCCGTCATGGAGCACCCGTTCGGCGGCTCCTGGGGCTACCAGGTCACCGGCTACTACGCGCCCACGTCCCGGTTCGGCGACCCCGACGAGTTCCGGCACCTCGTGGACGCCCTGCACGCCGCCGGGATCGGCGTGATCCTGGACTGGGTGCCGGCGCACTTCCCCAAGGACGAGTGGGCGCTGGCGCGCTTCGACGGCACCGCCCTCTACGAGCACCCCGACCCGCGCCGGGGCGAGCACCCCGACTGGGGCACGTACGTCTTCGACTTCGGCCGCCCGGAGGTGCGCAACTTCCTGGTCGCCAACGCGCTCTACTGGTGCGACCAGTTCCACGTCGACGGGCTGCGCGTGGACGCGGTGGCCTCGATGCTCTACCTGGACTACTCCCGGCAGGAGGGGCAGTGGCTGCCCAACCGGTACGGCGGCCGGGAGAACCTGGAGGCCATCGCGTTCATGCAGGAGGTGAACGCGACGGTCTACAAGCACCACGCCGGGGTGGTGATGATCGCCGAGGAGTCGACCGCCTGGCCGGGGGTCACCCGCGCCACGGCAGACGGCGGGCTCGGCTTCGGGTTCAAGTGGAACATGGGCTGGATGCACGACACCCTGCTCTACACCTCGAAGGACCCCGTCTACCGACAGCACCACCACCATCAGCTCACGTTCTCCCTGGCGTACGCCTGGAGCGAGAACTACGTGCTGCCGATCAGCCACGACGAGGTGGTGCACGGCAAGGGCTCCCTCGCCGGCAAGATGCCCGGCGACACCTGGCAGCGGTTGGCCAACGTGCGCGCCCTGCTGGCGTACATGTGGGCGCACCCGGGCAAGCAACTGCTCTTCATGGGCTGCGAGCTGGCCGACGACCGGGAGTGGAGCGAGGAGCGCGGCCTCGACTGGTACCTGCTGCACGACCCGGCCCGCGCCGGGGTGCAGCGGCTGGTCGGTGACCTGAACCGCGTCTACCGGGACACCCCGGCGCTGTGGGCGCAGGACACCGAGCCCGCCGGCTTCCGCTGGATCGCCGGCGACGACGTCGCCAACAACGCTGTCTCGTTCGTCCGGATCGCCCCCGACGGCGCGACCCTGGTCTGCGTGGCGAACTTCTCCGCCCGGCCGCTGGAGGACTACCGGGTGGGGCTGCCCGCCGGCGGCACGTGGGCGGAGGTGCTCAACACCGACGCCCACCACTACGGCGGCTCGGGGGTCGGCAACCTGGGCGCGGTGCACGCCGAGGACGTGCCGTGGCACGGGATGCCCGCCTCGGCGGCGCTACGGGTCCCGCCGCTGGGCGTGCTCTGGCTCAGGCAGGCCTGAGCAGCCCGGGTTGAGACTCCACGGAACGGTCACCAGATCCATCAGAAACATGCGACCGAAACGAACCTGACGCTGGATCGGCCCCCTCCCGAGAGGGTGGACCGAGAAGTAGGCGGCCTGGATCGCGCCGGTCACGATCGTCGTGAACACAGAAACGCAGAAGACCAGGATGAGCGGAACAATCACCACCACCATTGCCGTCTGGCTGATCAGGTGACTGGACCACAAGATCTGGGTCAGAGCCCCAAGACCGGCAGCCAGGAACGCCAGGCGCCATGACAGCACGAACAAGCGGTAGGACTTACGCCTCCTGACCGCGTCCAACTGGTCCTGGGACATGCGGATCTCCTCACCCTCGAACGCAGTCAACACCACCAACGCCCTCTTACCATCGGAAGGTCACCGGGCTCCATGTGCGACGGTGCGGCCCCGCAAGAGTCCCGTACCGTCGCGCCGGGATCAACATGTCGAGTTCCGACGTGGCCGCAGGCATGCCTGATCCGCCTCACGGGCTCGTCCCGGTAGGGCTCGACGCGGCGTACCGACCAGACGAAGCCGGGCCCGTTCGGGGACAGAATCCGAACAGAAAAGCTGCCCCCGGGCCTCGTCCTGACCTCGATCACCGACTCGCCCACCGGTGACGTCCCGGAGTGCTAGCGACTTCCGACGAACTACGGATTCTCCGAGCGCGGGAATTCCCATGAGTCGCAGAGGGGCGAACAGTAGCCGGGCGTCGGTGAGGACGAGAAGCACCCCGAAGGCCGACAGCCGGGTGCCCGGAACGGGGAAGTAGGCACGTTGGGTGAAGAGCACCCTTTCCTCTGCGCTCAGCGGTGGCATCGCATACTCACCATGGGTCTCGCCCTTCCCGGCTTCGCGTCGCTGACAAAGCTGGCGCACCCGCGCAAGTTCCACCCGACGGCGGCGCTACGGGTCCCGCCACTGGGCGTGCTCTGGCTGCGCCAAGACTGATCATCCGTGGCCTGCCGGTCGGGCGGGACCGGGAGCGCACCGGTCCGGTCTGAGGGCCCGGCGTGAATCCGTGGCACGTCCGAGCAGGGCGGACTAAGCTGCTAGCTAACCGGGGAGGTGGAGCGATGTCGGCGGAAGCGGCGCACTACAACATGCACGACGCGAAGACCCACCTGTCGCGCATCATCGAGCGGGTGGAACGCGGCGAGGAGATCATCATCGATCGGGCAGGCACCCCGGTGGCGCGGGTCGTTCCGCTGGTGCGTCGGGTCAATCGCACCGCTGTCGGCTCCCTCGCCGGGCAGGTCGACCTGTCGGGCGACTGGGACTCCCCACGCACCAACGCGGAGATCGCCGCGGACTTCGGCCTCGGCGAATGACCCTGCTCCTCGACACCCACGTCGCGCTGTGGGCCATCACCGGCGACGCCACCCTTTCGCAGGACTTCCTCGATCGGCTGCGCCACGACCCGGACATCTTCCTGTCCCCGGTCAGCCTGTGGGAGATCACCATCAAGCAGACCACCGGGAAACTCGTGGGACCGGCCGACCTCGCCGAACGGGTACGGGACATGGGCTTCCGCGAACTGCCCGTGACCCACGCCCACGCCATAGCCGCAGGGCGCCTCCCGTCCCATCACCGTGATCCCTTCGACCGGATGCTGGTGGCGCAAGCGGTTGCCGAAGGCCTGGCGCTGGCAACCCGCGACGCGTCGATCGCGTTGTACGACGTGGAAGTCCTCAAGGTGTGACAGCAACTGGGCCTGGGGTACGCGATGACGCATCCCAGGCCCAGTCCAGCTCGGATCAGAGGCGCGTGATCCGCACCGCGTCGGCGACGACGTACCCCTGGGTGCTGGTCCAGCGGCTGACCCCGACGACCTGGCGCGTCCCCGCGGCGAGGTCGTAGGTGCCCAGCACCCGCCACTGGCCGCCGCCGGTGCGCTGGTCGACCCTGACCGTCACGGTTCCGCTCGCCGTCGTCACCAGGTACGGCGTGGCGCTGTTGTAGCCGGGGTCAGCCGGATACCAGACCTCGACCCGGTACGAGCCGGCGGCCGGCAGCGTCGCGGTGAACCAGGCCGGGTCGCTGACCGCCTCCGGGCTGGCGAAGCGGTAGTTGGCGCCGTAGCGCGCCGGGAGGTACGACGACGTGCCCCAGGTGGCGGCTGCGGTGAAGCCGCCGGCGGTGGCGTTGTCCACGATCACGCTGAACGTGCCGCCGGTGCCGGTGACGAGCCGCGCGTTGCTGGCCGGGCTCTCGTGGTGCAGCCGGTCCAGCGCCGTCACCAGATAGCGGTACGTGGAGCCGGCCGCGGCCGTGGCGTCGGTGAACGTCCCGGTGCTGCCCGAGGCGCGGACCGTGCCGAGCAGGTGCCGGGCGTCGGCCAGGTCGCAGGCGTCGACCGCGCCGTCGCCGGGCAGCCGGTACACCGCGTACGCGGCGCTGCTTCCCGTGGCGCCGCGCTGCCAGGTGAGGGTCACGCCGCCCGTGCCGCGTACCGCCGAGGTGAGGTTCGGTGCGGCGGGCGCGGCGCCGCCCATCCCGGCCGGCGCCAGTGCGGGCCGGCGGTAGTGGTCGGTCGCCACCCGGGAGACGGCGCCGATGCGGTCGGCGCGGACGTCCTTGGCGCTGAAGTGGATGTCGCCGACGACGCGCGGGTGGCTGCGGTTGAGCGTCAGGTGGTCGGTCAGCTCGGCCGGGTCCTGCCAGGCGGCGTCCTGTCCTGACGCCCCGGCGCGGTAGGTGGCCTGCCCGACGAGCAGCTGCACGTCGGTACCGGTCACCGTCTCGGACCACCAGCGGACCAGCTCGGCGTAGTCGGCCGCCGGGTGGCCGATGTGCCAGTAGACCTGCGGGGCGATGTAGTCGACCCAGCCCTGCTTGACCCAGCGGCGGGTGTCGGCGTAGATCGCGTCGTACGACTGGAGGCCGGTGGTGCGCGAGCCGAGCGGGTCGGTGCCGGCGTTGCGCCAGATGCCGAACGGGCTGACGCCGAGCTTGACCCACGGCTTGGCCGCCCGGATCTTGTCGCGCATCTCCCGGACCAGCAGGTTGACGTTGTTGCGCCGCCAGTCGCCGATGGTGCTGAAGCCGGCGCCGTACTGGGCGTAGGTCGCCTGGTCGGGGAAGACCACCCCGCTGACCGGGTACGGGTAGAAGTAGTCGTCCCAGTGCACCGCGTCGATGTCGTAGCGGCGTACGGCGTCCATCATCGCGTCCTGCACGAAGGCGCGGACGGCGGGGATGCCGGGGTTGTAGTAGAGGTGTCCGCCGTAGGCGACCGTCCAGCCCGGGTTCTTGCGGGCCGGGTGGCCGGCCGCCAGCTTGCTGAGGTCGGTGTGGTTCGCCACCCGGTACGGGTTGAACCAGGCATGGAACTCCAGGTTGCGGGCGTGCGCCTCGGCCACCATGAAGGCCAGCGGGTCGTAGCCGGGATTGCCGCCCTGGGTGCCGGTGAGCCACTGCGACCACGGCTCGTAGGTCGACGGCCAGAACGCGTCGGCGGCGGGCCGGATCTGCACGACGACGGCGTTCATCCGCCGCTGCCTGGCCAGGTCGAGCCAGCCCCGGTACTCCGCCTGCTGGGCGGCCGGGGTGAGCCCGGTGCGGCTGGGCCAGTCGATGTTGGCCACGCTGGCGATCCACATGCCGCGCAGCTGCCGCTTCGGGGTGGCCGGGTCGGTCATGCAGGCCGCCTGGGCGGCGACCGGCACGGTGTCCGGCGCGGTCTCCGGCCCGGCGGGCCCGGAGGCGGGAGCGGCCGCGGGGAGGGCCGCGCCGAGCGCCAGCGCCGCCGCCAACGCCAACCCGGACAGGTATCGACCATAGTCTCTGCGCACGAAAAGATGTTCAATGTTGCCGGCCCGTTGCGCAAGTATCCTTCACAAGTTTCACCGAGCGGAGTCGCTTCGGCACCGGACAGCGAGGGGCGGCCCACGAGGCTGGGCGGGGCCGGCCGCGCTGCGCGTTGTCAATCCGCGGGTGCCGGCTCGGTGGGCCGTGGTGTGAAGAAGCGGACGATGTCGTCGGCTGCGGTGCGGGACAGCATCATGGCCTGGACCCGTGCCGACATTTCGGCGATCGGATGGATCCTGGCGAACATCGCCTCCTCGTACGCCTGGATCGCCGAGTCGGGGTCGGCGGGGTTGTCGGCGAGTTCGGCGGCGAGTTGGGCGGCGTCGAGCATGGCCTGGTTGGCGCCCTCGCCGACCGGCGGCATGAGGTGCGCGGCGTCACCGATGAGGGTGATGCCAGGCTGGTGGGCCCAGCGCGTGCCGGTGGGCATCGCCTCGATCCTGCGTGGGGTCGGCGGGCTGTCGCCGGCTTCGATGAGTGCGGTGAGGCTGGGGTCCCAGCCAGCGAACATGTCCAGCAGAGCGCGCTTGCTGCGGTAGGTGTCCAGGTGACGATCGTCCGCGCGCAGGGAGACGCCGACCCGGATGCTGCCGTCGCCAAGGCGTTGTGCCGCCAGGATCTGGTTCACGCCGACGCACCAGAGGTTTCCGGGGCCGACCAGATCGGCGAGATCCGGGTGGCGCCGGTCGGCATCGCTGATGCTCAGCTCGACCAGGGTGGCCACGCAGGACAGTCCCGCGTCGGTCAGCAGCGATCGGACGACCGAGCGTGCGCCGTCCGCGCCGATGAGGACGTCACAGTCGGCGCCGTGGCCGCCGTCGAACGTCAGCCCGAATCCGCCGTCGGGTCGTGGCGTCACCGCGACGAGCCGGTGCTGCCAGGCCACCGCGTCACCGGGGAGCGAATCGAGCAGAAGATCACGCAGCGCGGCGCGGTCGATCTCGGGGCGCCCGGTGAATGAGCCGGGTCGTGGCGTGTGGTGCACGAGGGTGCGTCCGGCCGGGTCGAGGATGCGATGTTCCTCGCCCTCCGGCCGCGCCTCGGAACGGAATCGGCCGGCGAGACCCGCGTCGGCCAGGGCCCGTTGCCCCGACTCCGGGTGCAGATCGAGCGATCCGCCCTGCGATCGCGCGGATCGGCCTGCCTCGCGTTCGTACACCACCGCGCCGATGCCGCGCCGGCGCAGGATCCGGGCCAGCGTCAGGCCGCCGAGGCCACCGCCGGCTATCGCAATTCGCATCAGCATCTCCGTTACCGTACGGTGTATCTCGTGGATACGCCGTACGGTAGCGCGTCGCTGCCCGTGTGGGAACGGCCCGAGCCTCAGCCGCGGGCGGCGCCGGTTCCGCTGAGCCGCGCGAAGATCGCCGCCACGGCGATCCGACTCGCCGACGCACACGGCCTCGACGGGCTGTCGGTACGCAAGATCGCCAAAGAGCTCGGGGTCGGTCCGATGCGGCTCTACGACTACGTGACCAACAGGTCCGAACTGCTCGATCTGATGGTCGACGCCGTGTACGCCCAGATCGCCGAGGCCGATCAGCACTCCGAGTGGCGCGCCACGATACTGGCCATCGTCCACCGGACCCGCGATGCCGCTCTTGAACACGAGTGGTTCGCCGACCTGCTCGGCGCAAGGCCACACCTGGGACCGCACGCACTCGCCGTGGGCGAATCGACCGCGGCGGCGCTCAGCCAGGCCCCCGGCGTACGCGGTATCGACGATCTCCAGCGGGCTGTGGGCGCGCTCAACGCGTTCATCGTCGGGGCGCTCCGCAGCGAGGTCACCGAGCGACGCACCGCCCGTTCGACCGGCACCGACGTGTCCGCCTGGCAGGCCGCTCTCGGGCCCTACCTGACACGCATGCTCGAGACGGGCCGCTACCCCACCGTCGCCCGGCTCGTCATCGACGGCGCCCATCTCGACGCCGAGGAGACCTTCCACCACAACCTGATCACCATCCTGGACGGCATCACCAGCCATCCCCGCACGTGACCTACCGCTCGCCGGAAGTACCGGGCGTCAGGGGATCAGACCAGGCCGGCGCCGCGCAGCAGTTTCCACAGCCCCGCGCCGTCGGGCGCGGAGAGCCACTTCTGCCCCACCGGCCCCGCCGACGACTCACCGCCCGGGGTGGGCAGGCTACCGGCCAGCACCGCCTGCGTGGGCGACAGCCGGCGGATGCCCACGCCGGCCACGTTCTGCGGGTGGGCGGCGGCGAACTCGCGGTAGATCTCCGGGTCGTGCTGCCCGTCGTCGCCGACCAGCAGCCACTTGACGTCCGGGAACTCCCGGGCCAGCCGGGCCAGGGTGACCCGCTTGTGCTCCCGCCCGCTGCGGAACCAGCGGTCGGCGGTCGGCCCCCAGTCGGTCAGCAGCAGCGGCCCGGCCGGGTAGAGGTGCCGGGACAGGAACCGGGTCAGCGTCGGCGCCACGTTCCAGGCGCCGGTGGAGAGGTAGAAGACCGGGGCGCCGGGGTGCGCGGTGACCAGCCGCTCGTAGAGCACCGCCATGCCGGGCACGGCGTTGCGGGCGTGCTCGTCGAGGACGAACGTGTTCCAGGCGGCGAGCAGCGGTCGGGGCAGTGCGGTGACCATGACGGTGTCGTCGATGTCGGAGAGGATGCCGAAGCGCACCTCGGGGTCGAGGATGCGTACCGGGGCCTCCACCGGCTCGGCGTCCGGCAGGCTGATCCGCACCGAACCCCAGCCGGGCGGCAGGTCCGCCTCGACCATGGCGTCGACGAACCCGCTGCGGTCGGCCCGCGCCTCGTGCCGCTTCCCGCCGGCCTCGATGGTGACGGTGACGTGCTTGGCCGGCAGCGTGGTGAAGCTGCGCCACCCGCGCACCTTCTCCAGCCGGCCGCGCTGGCGGGTGTCCGGCCGGCCCAGCAGCACCCGGCACATCACCCGCACCCAGCCGGGCGCGCCGTAGCCGGTGTACGCGATGACGTTCGTCCGCCAGCCGGTGCGCCGCAACCGGCGCTCGACCAGCGAGTGCACCGCGTCCTCGATCCGCGCGGCCCGGTGCAGGTTCGGTACGGCCAACTGGCCGGCGGGAGTGGGTGGCACGTCAGCAACCCTGCCACAACCCGGGCTCCTCGGCCACGCGAGGCGATCTTCCCCGGCCGCCGGAACCGGCCGCCATGCCCGCCGTGGTCCGGCGGATCGTCCGCGCTGCGCCGATCCGCCCCGCCCGGCGCCGGCGGCGTGACACACTCCGGTCGGGACGACGACGGGGGCGTTGGTCGTGTCACAACCAGTGCGCAAGCGTGGGCGGGGGCGCCCGCAGCTCGACCGGCCGGCGCTCGTCGCGCTGCTGCTCGGGCTCGCCGGGGTCGGCTACCGGCTGGTCCTGACCCTGCACACGGTGCCCGTCTCCAACAGTGACGAGGCGACGTTCGGGCTGGCCGCGCTGCACATCGCGCAGGGCCGCGAGCTGCCGGTCTTCCTCTACGGGCAGCGCTACATGGGGGTGCTGGAGTCCTACCTGGCCGCGCCGCTGATCGCGGCGGCCGGGCCGGGCTGGCCGCAGCTGCGCCTGCCGCTGCTGGTGCTCTACGCCCTCTTCCTGTGGCTGATCCACCGGCTGACCCGGCGGATCTGCTCGCCGTGGTTCGCCGCGTTCGTCGTCGGCCTGCTGGCCCTCGGCGGGGAACGGGTGGTGCGCGACCAGCTCACCGTGGTCGGCGGCCGTCCCGAGGTCAAGGTCGCGGTGCTGCTGATGCTGCTGATCGCGGTGGGACTCGCCCGGGGCACGGTGCGGCACCGCCGGCTCGCCGTCGGGCTCTTCGGCCTGCTCGCCGGGGTGGCCGCCTGGTCGGACTGGCTGATCCTGCCGTACCTCGCGGTGGCCGGGCTGGCGCTGGCGTGGGTGGCCCGCCGGGAGCTGCTCGGCCTGGCCGGGGTGCTGCTGCTGGCGGGGTTCGCCGTCGGGATCGCGCCGATGATCCGGGACAACCTCGTCGCCCCGCCCGGCGAGGACTCGCTGTCGGTGTTCCGCGAGATCAGCACCAAGGCGGGGCCGACGCCGCCGTGGTCGCGGCGGCTCGACGGCGGCCTGCTGGAGGGGGTGCCGCTCGCCGCCGGCCTCTGCCCGGTGGACGGCTGCGCCCGCTGGCAGGGGTGGTTCGGGCTGCTCTACCCCGTGCTCCTGGTGGTCGCCGCCGCGCTCGCCGTCCTCGCATACCGCCGGGCCGCGGGCGCCCCACGCCGCGAGCGGGTCGGCCCGGTGGTGCACCTCGCGCTGGTCGTCGGCGCGATGCTGACCCTGCTGTCGTACGTGCGCAGCCCGCTCGCCGCCACCAGCCCGCTCGACAACGCCCGTTACCTGTCGGTGCTCCAGCTCTCCCTGCCGGCGGTGCTCTGGCCGCTCTGGCTGGCGGCGGTCGCCTGCTGGCGGGGCACCGTCGGGGCGCTGGGCCGGCTGGCCGGGGCGCTCGCCACAGCGGTGCTCGCCGCGCTGACCGCGACCACGCTGGTGGTCACCGTGCTGTTCGCCGTCGCGGGCACCGAGGTGTCCCGGGTCGAGGAGCGGCAGGCCCGCGAGCTGGCCGACCGGCTGCGCGCGGGCGGCCCCCACGAGGTGTACGGGGACTACTGGACCTGCAACCGGCTGATCTTCAACACCGCCGAGGAGGTGGTGTGCGGGGTGCTCGACGGCGAGCTCACCCCCGGGCAGAACCGCTACCCCGCGTACTGGCGGCAGGTGGGTCGCGCCGACCGGCCCGGGTACGTGCTGGAGGCCGGCTCGGCGGCGGAGCGGCGGCTACGCGGGCTGCTGGGCGACCGGGCCGACGCCGCGTTGGTCGCCGACGTGGGCGGATATCGCGTCTACCACCCGCAGACGCCGGTGCGGCCGTGGCGGTAGGGCCGGCCCGTACGCTGGCCGGACCGGCGCGCGGACGCCGCGCCGAGCCGAGGAGTCCAACCGATGCTCATCCTGCTGCCCCCCTCCGAGGGGAAGGCCGACGCCGGCACCGGCCGGCGGCTGGACCTGGCCCGGCTCTCCCTACCGGAGCTGACCGGCGCCCGCGAGGAGGTGCTGGCGGCACTGGTCGCGCTCAGCGCCGACGGCGACGAGGAGGCGGCCCGGGCGGCGCTGGGGCTCAGCGAGGGCCAGCGCGGCGAACTGCGGCGCAACGCCCGGCTGCGGGCGGCGGCCACCGCGCCCGCCGCCCGCGTCTACACCGGGGTGCTCTACGAGGCGCTCGACCTGGCCTCGCTGCCGGCGACCGCGCAGCGGGCGGCGCGCCGCTCGGTGCTGATCAGCTCGGGTCTCTGGGGCGCCGTACGTCTCGACGACCGGATTCCGCCCTACCGGTGCCCGATCGGGGCGCGGCTGCCGGGGCTCGGCGCGCTGTCGGCGTACTGGCGGCGGGCGCTCGCGCCCGCGATGGCCTCGGCGGCCACCGACGGGCCGGTGCTCGACCTGCGCTCCGGCGCGTACGCGGCCACCTGGACGCCCCGGGGCGAGGTGGGCGAGCGCACGGTGACCGTCCGGGTGCTGCACGAGCGGGAGGTCGACGGCGTGCCCGTCCGGTCGGTGGTGAGCCACTTCAACAAGGCGACCAAGGGCCGGCTGGTGCGCGACCTGTTGAGTTCCGGCGCCCGGCCGCGCACCGTCGATGGGCTGCTGGCCGCGCTGCGCGAGCTGAAGTATCCGGTGCTGGAGCAGCCCGGCCCGCCCGGCCGACCACGTCAGGTCGATGTGATCGTCACCGAGCTGTAGGGCAGCCGCAAGATTTCCTCAAGGCTGGGGCGGATCGGTTTCCCTGTCGGCGTCGACGGGCCACGGTATGGAGACCCCCGACGCCGACAAGGAGTGCCTGAGTTGGCTTCCGCACAGATCCTGCTCGACCGGCCGCGCCTGCCCTCGACCCCGCCGCCGCTGGACTGGTCGACCCTGGCCGACGCGTTCGAGGCCGCCTGCCTGCTGCGCTGCACGCCCCCGCCGGCCGTCGCCGGCACCCGCCGGCCGTCGACCGAGCACCGCCCCCCGTCCGTGGAGTTCAACCGGGAGGAGGCGGCGCACCGGATGGCGCAGCTGCTCGGCCGGCTGGACGTCCCCATCGAGCACGAGGTGACCGTCGGCGGGCTGCGCCGCCGCTACGAGCTGCACCGGCTCTCCGTGCCGCACCCGCACCGTCCGGCGTACGCGCGGACGCTGGAGGCCGGCTGGCGGCAGGGCCGGCGCGAGCTGCTGGGCGCGCCGGTCCCCGGCGCGTCGACCGTACGGCGGGCCTGGCGGCCCCGGCTGGCCGCGGCGGCCTGGCGGGCCGCGCTGCTCGCCGGGGGACGCCACGTGCGCCGGCACATCCTCGGCGTCCGGATCACCGACCGGGAGCTGGCCGCCATCCTGGTGCGCGGGGCCGCTCTGCTGGACGTTCCGGCGCTGCTGCGCCCCGGCACCGGGTGTTACCTGGTCTGCGTCGCCGACGGCCCGGACCGCCAGCGGATCCTACACAGCACCGCACTGGGTCCCGCTCCCGTAGCCGCCCGCTCCTGATCGCCCGGCGGGCGCGATCGGCGCCCCCCGCGACGCATCGACCGTGACCGTGCGTCCGCCGCGGTGCCCCGGCCCGGGCGGTGGGCGGTGGGTTGCGGCGACGGCCGGTACGGCGCAGAGTGCAGCCCGTGAGTCGCACCTGGTTGCGCCGTGTCCGCCCGCGCCCCGTCCACCCGCCGGCGCTGCCGGCGCTGCTGGCGCTCCTGCTGCTGGTGGCCTCGCCCGGGCTGGCCGGCTGCCAGGACGCCCCCGACCCACCGGTGCGGATCCGGATCGCGACCGGCAGCCCGACGGCGGTCTACCACGCCTTCGGGCAGTCGCTGGCCGCGGTCCTCAACCGGGAACTGCCGGACGTGCGGGCCAGCGTGGTGGTGACCGCCGCGTCGGCGGAGAACGTGCGGCTGGTCGGCGCCGGCGAGGCCGAGCTGGGTTTCACCCAGGCCGACGTGCTGCCGGCGGCGCCGGCGGCGCACCCGTCCGTGGTGGCGGTCGCCCGGGTCTACGACGACCTGCTGCACCTGGTCACCACCGCGGGCGGTCCCGTCCGTACCCTGGCCGATCTGCGCGGACGGCGGGTGTCCGTGGGCGCGCCCGGGTCCGGCACCGAGATCACCGCCGTCCGGGTGCTGGAGGTGGCGCGCCTGGGCGGCGACCGGGTACGCCAGGAGCGGCTCGGTCTCGACGACTCGGTCGCGGCGCTGCGGGCCGGCACGATCGACGCGTTCTTCTTCTCCGGCGGACTGCCGGTGCGGGCGGTGAAGCAGCTCACGGACGGTAGCGCGACCCGGATCGTCGACCTCGGCGAGTGGACCGGCCCGCTGCGCGAGAGCAATCCGGAGGTCTACGTCTCCCGGGACATCCCCCGCTCCGTGTACGGCACGGACCCGGTGACCACGGTGGCGAACCCGAACTTCCTGATCGTCCGGGCCGACCTGCCGGCGCCGCTGATCCGGGAGGTGACCCGGCTGCTGATGGAACGCCGTCAGGAGCTGGCCGCCGCGCATCCGGCGGCCGGCCGGATGAGTCCCCGGTCGGCCATCGCCACCGCCCCGCTGCCGCTGCACCCGGGCGCCGCCGACTGGTACCGCGCCGCCAAGCCCTGACCCGACGGCCCCGGCAACGACACCCGCGGCAAACGACGACACCCGCGGCAGCGACCGTGCCGGCGCCGCTGTCGAGCTGCCCCGTGGTGCAGGGCAGGCGGACGAGCGTGCCCCGCCCCGGCGGGCCCCAGCGCTCGGCCGGCCGCGCCCCGCGCACTTCTCCCGCTGGTCCGGCTGTTCCCGCTGGCCGACGGGCCCACGTCACGGACCGGCGACCCTCACCCGGCGACCACCGGGGGCGGCGCGGGAGAGTCGTCGCGGGCCGGCGCGTCGTGGTCGCCGGGCGCGGCACCGCCGCAACCGGCGGGAGCGGGAGCTGCGGCGTCGGCGGGAGCTGCGCCTGCGGCGTCGGCGGGAGCGGGGAACCAGAGGCCGGCGACCAGGCCGCACGGCTCGCCCCCACGCATGGTGAGCCGCCCGTCGGAGGCGTCGACCAGCACGGCGACGATGGTGAGGCCCAGCCCGGCTCCGTCGACGTTCTGCACCTCCGGCGCCCGCCAGAACCGCTCGGTCGCCTGGCCGAGCTGGCTCTCCGTCATGCCCGGGCCGGTGTCGCGGACCTCCAGCGCGATGCCGTCGTCGTGCCGCCGGACGGTCACCGTCACCTCACCACCGGCGTCGCTGAACTTGACCGCGTTGTCGATCAGCGCGTCCAGGGCCTGGTCGATGGCGGTCGGCACGGTCCGCGCGTACGCCGGGGCGTCCTGCGCCACCAGCGTGAGGGAGATCCGGTGGTGCCGCGCGAGGGGCTCCCAGGCGGCGACCCGGGACGCGGCGACGGCCGCCGCGTCGACGGTGACCCGCTGGTTCTCCCGCCGCTCGGCGCGGGCCAGGGTCAGCAGCGCGTCCAGCACCAGGGCCAGCCGGTCGGTCTCCTCCAGGGCCAGTTGGTGCTCGGCGCGCCCGTCGGCGTCGGTCAGGCTCGGCCCCAGCTCCTCCACCCGCAGCCGCAGCGCGGTCAACGGGTTGCGCAGCTGGTGGCTGGCGTGCGCGACGAACGCCCGCTGCCGGTCCATCACGTCGGAGACGACGTCGGCCATGTGGTTGAAGCTGGTCGCCAGGCGGCGCAGCTCCGGCGGGCCCTGCCGGTGCTGCACCCGCGCGCCACGGTCCCCCTCGGCGATCTCGTGGGTGACCGCGTCCAGCTCGGTCACCGGGCGCAACACCCAACCGGCCAGCCCGAACGCGGTCAGCACACAGGCCAGCACGGCGAGCAGGCCCGTTCCCGCCAGCGCCAGCCACCAGACGGTCACGGCCTGCCGGACGGGGTCGACCGGGGTGGCGATGACCACCGCCCCGAGCACCTCGCCGCCGTCGTTGATGGGCACCGCCACCACGATCGACCCGTCCACCCAGGGCCAGACCGAGTCCGGCCCGCTGGCCTGCTGGCCGGAGAGCGCCGTGTCCAGCGCCGCACGGGAACCCGGGGCGGGCCGCCAGCTCTCCGAGGCCGCCACCGTCCGGCGGTCCCGGTCGACCACCGCCGCGCCGATGCCGTAGAGGGCGTCGTAGCTGCGCAGCTCGTTGTCGAGCGGGCCGGGGGTGCCGCCCCGCAGGGCCGGCCCGGCCAGCGAGGCGAACCGGGTGGCGTCGGCGAGCCGGTCCGCGCGTACCCGGTCGGTCTCCCGGGTGGCCAGGGTGACCGCCAGCGGGGTCTCCAGAGCGATCAGCACCAGCACCATCAACAGCAGATAGCTGATCACCAACCGACGTCGCACGGCGTCCCCTCACTCGCCGCGAAGCCGGTAGCCGACCCCGCGTACGGTCTCCACCAGGCCGGGGTCGCCCAGCTTGCCGCGCAGCGATCCGACGTGCACCTCGACCGTGTGCCCGTCGCCCCAGGTCGTGCCCCAGGCGTCGAGCAGGATCCGTTCCCGGGCGACCGCCACGCCGGGCTGCCGGGCCAGGGAGAGCAGGACGTCGAACTCCTTGCGGGTCAGCGCCACCGGCCGGCCCCCGACGGTGACCGTGCGGGCGGCCACGTCGACGCGTACGGGTCCCACCTCGATCAGGCTGCGCTCCGGCACGGCGTGCGCCGCGCGGCGCAGCACCGCCTCGATGCGCGCCTGCAGCTCGGTCATGGAGAAGGGCTTGACCACGTAGTCGTCCGCGCCGAGCCGCAGGCCCAGCACGCGGTCGCGTTCCTCGCCCCGGGCGGTCACCGCGATGATGCCGAGCTGGCTGCTGCGCCGTCGCAACTCCCGGCACAGGTCGGTGCCGTCGCCGTCGGGCAGGGTCAGGTCCAGCAGCACCAGGTCGCAGGGGGCGGCGGAGAGGGCCGCGGCGACGGTCGCGGCGTGCTCCACCTCGTACCCCCGGCGGGTGAGCGCGGAGGAGAGCGCGGCGGCCACCCGACGGTCGTCCTCGACCAGCAGGATGCGCACCCGGGGCCCCCTTCGTCGGTGTGTCGACCCCGAATGGTGGCAGAAGTACGCCGGTGGCGGGAGGGCCGGTCCCACCCGGACCGGTCCCCGGCGGTGCCGGCCGCGCGTAGGCTGCCGACGTGATCTACAAGCTGCTCGCCACCGTCGAGTGGGACGACGCGCTGGCCGCCGGCCACTTCGACGGTACGGCGCTGGACCGCCAGTCCGGGTTCATCCACCTCTCGGGCGCCGACCAGGTGGTCGCGACGGCCCGGCGGTACTTCGCCGGTGCCACGGGGCTGACCGTGCTGGCGGTGGACCCGCAGCGGCTGGGTGACGCGCTGCGCTGGGAGCCGTCGCGCGACGGCGCGCTCTTCCCGCACCTGTACGGGCCGCTGCCGGTGTCGGCCGTGGTGTCCGCCGAGGCGCTGCCGGCGGACGTGCCGGCGGCCGACGCCGTGGCGGCGCTGCTCGCCTGAGCGGCTGGCTATGCTACGCCGAGCCCGTCTCCGCCCCGGCCGTGTTCCGCGCGCCGGGCGGGGCGGCGGATCCGCGCCGCGCGGCGGAGGCAGGCTGCGTGGCCGCCGACGCGCGGCACCGACGGCGCCCGGCACGCGCCCCGAACCGAACGAGTTGACACATGACTGACAGCAGTTCCACGCCCGCCTCGGTCTTCGTCCACCCGACCGCCGACGTCGAGGAGGGCGCCCGCGTCGGCGCCGGCACCAAGGTCTGGCACCTGGCCCACGTCCGGTCCTCGGCGCAGGTCGGCGCCGGCTGCGTCATCGGCCGCAACGTGTACGTCGACGCCGGCGTGACGGTCGGCGACCTGGTGAAGATCCAGAACAACGTGTCGGTCTACCAGGGCGTCACCATCGAGGACGAGGTCTTCGTCGGTCCGTGCGCGGTCTTCACCAACGACTTCCGGCCCCGGGCACAGAATCCGGACTGGACGATCACGCCGACCCTGGTCCGCCGGGGCGCGTCGATCGGCGCCAACGCCACCCTCGTCTGCGGCATCGAGGTCGGCGAGTACGCGATGATCGCGGCGGGTTCCGTGGTGACCCGGGACGTGGCGCCGTACCAGCTCGTCGCCGGCAACCCGGCGCGCCCGAAGGGCTGGGTCGACGAGCGCGGCGAGGTCGTCTCCCGCGACGTGGACAATCCGCCGCGGCCGCGGGACTGATCCCTCGACGCGCGACGGCGGTGGCCGGGTGCTCCCCTCCACCGCCGTCGCGCGTTCGGTCCGCTCAGCGGCAGAGCCGCCCGATCTCCTCCCGGAACCGCTCCATCGGGTTCTCCTCGGCCGGGCCGAGCAGGTAGGCCTTCAGCTCCCGCCGGGCGTCGGTCATCGGGTCGTCGCCGGCCCGCGTCACCGCCACGATCTTCTCCAGCTCCCCGCAGTCGCGGGAGAGCAGGTACGCGCCCCGCGAGGTCGGGTATTCGCGGCGGAACTCGTCCTCGGGCAGGCCACCCGGGTTGGCCACCACGTACGGCCGCTGGCTCTGCACGAAGTCGGAGACCACACTGGACACGTCGCTGATCAGCAGGTCGGTCTGGTTGAAGCAGTCGAACAGCGCCGGCGTCCGGCCGGTGACCACGAGGTGCCGCGTACCGTCCAGCGAGCTGGCGTTTGGGTCGCCGCCAGCGGCGCGGATCCGCTCCACGATCCGCTCGTGCACCGCCCTGGCCTCCTTGGCACGCGAGCCGGTCAGCGGGTGCGGCTTGTAGATCAGCCGGACGCCGGGCGTGCTGGCCAGCAGGCCCCGCACGATCCGCTCCCCCATCAGCACCAGCGAGGTGTGGTACGGGTCGTCGTCCAGCCACCCCTCCCAGGTCGGGGCGTACAGCACGGTGAACGGCCGGTCGACAGACTCCGCACCGAAGGTGTGCACGCCGGCGAGCTGCGGGCGGCCCACCTCGACGATGTCGGAGTCGAGCACACCGACGCCGGCGCGGGCGTACCGTTCCCGGCCGGCGAGCCCGGCGACCCACACCTCGTCGTACACCTTGCTGTACGGGTTGACGCTGGCCTGCTTGTCGCTGTCGCCGTGCCCGACGAAGACGTGCTTGATGCCCGGCTCGCGGAGCATGTGGATGTTCGCCCCGACGTTCGCCGCGTAGAGCGCCGCCCGCACGCTGCCCAGCTCCAGGTTCATGAAGTCGACCCCGGCCGGTACGCAGATCACCGGCAGCCGGGTGTCGGCGAGTTCGAGGAACGCGTCCTTGCTGCGCAGCAGCACCACCGCGCGCTGGTCGAGCGCCTCGATCGGGGCGAGCCACATGTTGGCCTGGTAGACGTCCTTCGCCGGACCGGCGAAGTAGAGGGCCACCTCGGGGCGGTGGCTGTCCAGCCAACGCTGCAGGGCCGGCAGCAGCGGGCCCTGGCCCATCCCCCGCCCACGCAGCCAGGTCAGCGCGACGAGCCCACCGACCAGCGCGGCGGCGACCACCGCCACCACCCCGGCCCCGAGCACCGGCGCGGGATTGTCGAGCACCGCCGCGAACACCGCGGCCGGCGCCAGCACCACGTTCACCAGGGCCAGCCGGTCACCGGCGAGCCAGGACGCCCACTCGGGCGGACGGGGCGCCCCGCGCATGGGGCCGAGTTCGATGTTGCGGACGAGCGCCGACTGGGGGTTGCGTCGGTCGATCATCGTGGCGAAGGCGCCGGCGAAGACCGAGATCAGCCACACCGCGGAGGGCAGCAGCAGGATCAGGCTGAGGTCCGCCGCGTCGGGGCGTACCGTCGCCACCACCAGCAGGACGACCGCGAGGTCGCGGGTGAGCTGGCGGTAGTCGCCGCGCAACCCGACCTTTTCCAGCAGCACGTGCGTGGCGGGCGACCAGCGGGCGAGCGCGTACTCGCCGGCGAGGGCGGCGAGCCCGGCGACGGAGAAGACACCGACCCAACCGAACAGGCCGGCGGCGAGCATCGCCAGGTAGGCCACCAACAGCAGCGCGCCGCGGGCGGCAACTCCCGCCGGTCCCATCAACTTGCCGAACAAGGACTAGCTCCCTAGAGGTCGACGACTGGCTCACCGGCTGTCGCCGGCGCCGTGACGGCACGAGTTCCCCGCTGCGGCGGCCGTCGGCGCCCGGACACCAGCGGTGCGCCCCGGGTCGCGGCCTGCCCCCCACCACGCCGGTGTGACCTTAACGCGAAGGAACGCACCGGTATCGCTCGGGTACCGGCACACCGGGACGATTCGCTACGACTGGGCGCCAGCCGGGGCCGGGACGGGACGATCGTGACGAAAGCGGCGTGACCGGCGGGATCCACGATGCCGGGCTCGCCGGCGAAGGGCGGGTGGGTCACGTTCCTATACTGGTCCGGCCGCTCGCCACCCGGCCGGCGCAGCCAGGCCGGAGGCTTCGCGCGCCATTCGTCGCGGGGATACTGCGTGTTCCGCTGGAAAGGATCCACGGTTTGACGACCCTGATCGCGTTCGCCGTCGCCGTCGTGCCCGGCGCGCTGCTCGGATTCGCGCTTCCTCCCGGCCGTTACCGGTGGGCGACCTGGGCCGCCGCCCCGGCCCTGACCCTTGGCCTGGTCACCCTCGCCATGACCTGGCTGCCCCGGCTCGGGCTCCCCGACGGTCCGCTGGCGGTGCTGGCCGCCGAGGTCCTCCTCGCCGGCCTCGCGGTGCTCGCCTCCCGCCTGGTGAGCCGCGGCCTGGTCGTCCGGGAGGCGACCGCCGGCGACGCCGACCGGCACGCCGACACCGACGAGTCCCGCACCGACCCGCCGACCGGGTGGCGGTCCGCGGCGGGCCGGTTGCGGCTGCCCGCGGTTCGCCCCGGGCGCGCGGACGTGATCGGCATCGCGGTGCCCGCCGCGGTCAGCGTCGCCTTCGGCTGGCTGATGCTGGGCCGGCTCATCGCCCCGCCCGGCTGGGACGCCATGAACCACGGCTTCCTCACCCGACGCATCATGGACGCCGACAGCGTGCTGATCTCCTCGGCCTGCACCACGGGCGCGACCGAGCCAGCGCTGTCCTGCTCCTTCTATCCGCTCGCGGCCAACGTGGCGTGGGCTCAGGCGGCGGAGCTCTCCGGCGGGCGGATCAGCACCGTGATGAGCGCCTGGTCGATCCTCGTCGGGCCGCTCGCGCTCGTCGCGGCCGTCTACGCCTGCGTCCGGGCGCTCGGCGGCCGACCCGTGGTCGCGGCCAGCGCCGCCGCCGCGCCGGCCGTGCTCGGTCCGATGTGGATGTCGGTGATCACGGGCCGGATCACCGAGCAGACCGCCCCCTGCATGGCCGGGGCGATCGCGCTCCTGATCGCGCTCTCCGCGCGCGGTGCCCACCCGGTCCGGCTGGGCCTGCTCGCCGGCCTCTGCGGCGCCGGGATCGTCATGACCCACACCTACGACGTGCTGTTCATCGCGGTCCTCGCCGTCGGCATGCTGCTGGCCCTACGCGGCCGCTGGGTGCTGCGCCGGGTCGCCGCGGCGGCCGGCGCGATGCTGCTGGCCGCCCTGGTGCCGCTGATCCCGCTGCTCGGCGTGCTGGCCGGTGCCAACGGCGAACGGCTGTCCAACCCGCCCGCCCTGCTCGGCCAGTACGACGAGGCGTTCGAGTACTGGGTGAGCGACCCGCAGCGGTACGTCCTGTTCGCCTACCCGGGGGTCGGCGGCGCCGACTTCCAGCTCGGCGAACCGACCATCCGGATCGCCCTCTGGCTGGTCATCCCCTGCCTGCTGCTCTCGGCGCTCTGCCTCGTGCTGCCCCGGCTGCGCTGGGCGCGGCCCTGGTTCGCGGCCGGCGTGATCTGGACCGCGATCGGCGTCTGGACCACCGCCTCCGACTCGACCGCCGCCATGACGCTCTCCAGCCTCTGGTACGGCGTCCGGGAGCGCGTCCGCTCCATGATCTTCCCGGTGTACGGGCTGCTGGCGGTGGCCGGAGCGGTGGTGCTGGGGATCGCGGTGCAGTGGCTGCTGGCCCGCGTCGCCCGGCGCGCCGAGTCGCTGCGCCGCTCCGACGTGCCCACCGCCGTCGCCGCGGCGGCACTGGTCGTGGTGCTGCTCGGCCTCGCCGCCGTGCCGGCGAGCTGGCAGCCGCTGCGGGGCGCGCTGAAGGGCCGGGCCCCGGTCGGCGACTCGTACGTGCGCACGTACGAGTGGCTGGCGGAGAACACGCCGCGAGGCGGCACGGTCGCCTACGACCGGCACCACGAGTTCATCAGCTGGTCGTACGCCGACTACGAGGTGCCGACGCTGTTCGGCATCCCGCCGCTGCCCGGGCTGCCGACGGAGAACTACGACCGGCGCTGGGACGCCTGGAACTGGCTGGTCGACAACGCCGACGCCCGGCCGGCCGGTTGTGAGGTGCGCCGGTTCAACATCTCCTACGTGGTGGTCGGGACGCGGAACATGCCCGGCGCCTGGGACAAGCACTACGAGCGCAAGCGGCTGGAGGCCAGCGACCGCATCGAGCTGGCCCAGAAGTTCGGTCGGATCAGGATCTACCAGGTCACCGAGGCCGGTCGGAGCTGCGCCGAAGGCGGCTGAGCCGGCGCGGGAGCGGGCCGGTCGACGGAACGGAAAGGGGCGGGGCGACCGTGGTCGCCCCGCCCCTTTCCGTCGGTGTCCGTCAGCGCCCGTTGTCGGCGAAGAGCCGGCCGACCACCCGGTGCGCGGGCAGGATGCGCTGCCGCTCCGCGTCCGCGTCGGCGGTGCCGGCGACGATGTCGACGAAGTGGTCGAGCTGGGCGGCGAGCGGCTCCCGGTTGGTGAGCAGCTCGGGCACCTCGATGATGGTCTGCTGCCGGTAGCCGCGCCCGTCCGGGGTGGCCGCGTCCGAGGAGACGTGCCGGTAGATGGTGACGTGCTTGCGGATCAGGTCCGCCTCGACCAGCCGGTCGACCTCGCTGATCACGAGCGTGCGGACCTTACGCTGCCCGATCCGGCTGGCCGAGACGTTGGCCAGCGCGCCGTTGCCGAAGCTGAGCACGGTCTCCGCCACGTCCTCGGCCTCGGTGAGCGAGTCCGGGTGGAAGTGCCCGAAGGTCCCCCGTACCGCCGCCGGCTCCTCCCCGCCGAACGCCTGGATCGCCAGGTCGACGTCGTGGATGAGCAGGTCCCAGGCGACCCCGGTGCGGATCCGCGGCGCGTACGGCGAGTGCCGGGTGGCGGTCAGGTGCACCGGGCGGTCGACCAGGGCCAGTGCGGTCAGCACCGCCGGGTTGAAGCGCTCCAGCAGCCCGCACAGCAGCGGCACGCCACGCTTCTCGGAGGCCGCGACGATCTCCTCGGTCTCGGCGAGGCTGCCGCAGACCGGCTTCTCGATCAGCAGCGGCTTCTCCGCGGCGAGCACCTGCCCGGCGAGGCCGTGGTGGAACTCGGTCGGCGCGGCGATCACCACGGCGTCGACGTCGGAGAGGTCGTCGGCGTCGGGGGCCCAGCCGGCGCCGTACCGTTCGGCGATCTGCTGGCCGACGGAACGCCGGGGCTCGATCACCCGGGCCAGCTCGGCCCGGTCGGACTGGGCGATCACGCGGGCGTGCAGCGAGCCCATCACCCCGGTGCCGACCAGGGCGAAACGCAACTTGGCGGTCACGCGCCCACCGCCGCCCGGACGGCCTCGACCACCTGGTCGAGGTCACTGTCGCTGAGGTGGTGGTGCACCGGCAGCGAGACGCACCGCCGCACGACGTCCTCGGCCACCGGCGCCGGGTCGGCGACGACCCGTGGGTGGTCCCGGTAGCAGTCGTAGTCGTAGACCGTCTTCGGGTAGTAGATGCCGCAGCCCACTCCGCGCTCGGTCAGCCGGGCGATCACCTCGTCCCGGCCCACCGGGGCCTCGTCGGTGACCAGCACGGTGTACTGGTGCCAGACGTGCGAGCGGCCCGGCAGCTCGGCCGGCAGGCGCAGCCCCGGGACGTCGGCCAGGCCGGCGGAGAGCCGGGCGGCGTTGTCCTTGCGGCGCTTGACGTTCTCGCCGTACGCGGCGATCTGCGGGATGCCGAGCGCGGCCTGCAGGTCGGTGAGCCGGTAGTTGTGCCCGGCCACCTCGTACTGGTAGCGCTGCCGCATGCCCTGGTTGCGCAGCACGCGCAGGCGGTCGGCGAGGCCCGCGTCGTTGGTGGTGATCATGCCGCCCTCACCGGTGGTGAGGTTCTTCGTGGCGTACAGGGAGAAGGTGCCGAGCCCGAAGCTGCCGGCGCCGCGGCCGGAGATCGTCGCGCCCAGGGACTGCGCGGTGTCCTCGACGAGGCCGAGGCCGTGCCGCTCGGCCAGTGGGGCGATGGCGTCCATGTCGGCGGGCTGGCCGTACAGGTGGACCGGCATGAGCACCCGGGTACGCGGACCGACGGCCGCGGAGAGCGCCTGGGGGTCGACGCAGAAGTCGTCCTCGCGGATGTCGGCGAACCGGGCCGTCGCGCCGGCCTCCAGGATCGCGTTCAGCGTGGCGACGAAGGTGAAGGGGCTGGTGACGACCTCGTCGCCCGGCTGGAGGTCGAGCACCTGGAGCGCGGCCACGAGCGCCGTGGTGCCGTTGTTGACGGCCACCGCGTGTTCGACGCCGACCAGATCGGCGAACTCGCGCTCCAGACGGGCCACCATCGGTCCCTGCGCGATGACGCCCGAACGGATCACCTCGACCGCCAACCGTTCGGCCGCCTCGTCCAGCTTGACGACGGAAATCGGGATCACAGGAGCTCTCCTTGGGATATGGGGCAGCGTTGCAGACCGTAGCAGCGCGGGAGTCGGGGGGCACATCTGGACCGTCGCGGCGAGAGCCGGCGCACGCCGGACTCGCCGCTCGGGCGGGTTCGTGGTAAACCCCCCGCTGCGCTAGTCTCGGCGAATTGTGCAGGCGACCCCGACGGGGTCCGGGCGACGCAGAGGCAGGACGGCCGTGGCAGAGACCGCGACGCAGGTCGAGACGGGGGCCGCACCGGCCGAGAACGCCGGTGCCGCGAAGGGACCGTCCCGGTGGCTCTCGCTGGGCGTACGCGTCGTGGTGATCGCGGCGATCGCGGCGGGCATGACCTGGAGCGTGGTGAGCCAGTGGCCGGACGTCCGGCAGACCTGGCTCGACCTCGCGTGGCCCTCGGTGGTGCTCGCCGTGCTGGCGGTGCTCGCCGGGATGTTCGCGAACTCGATGGCGTGGCGGGCCGCCGCGGCGGACCTGGAACACCGGGTGTCGGTCCCCGCCGCCCTGCGGATCTGCATGGTCGGGCAGCTCGGCAAGTACATCCCGGGCAGCGTGTGGGCGTACGTCCTGCAGATGGAGCTGGGCCGGCGCGCCGGCCTGCCGCGCGCGCGGGCCTTCCTGGCCACGCTGGTCGCGTTGGGCCTCGGCGTGGTCGCCGCGCTCGGCGTGGGCCTGCTCAGCCTCCCCTCGCTGCTGGACGCGACCGCCGAGACCGGCGCCGAGTACGCCGAGCCGGTGCGGGTCGCGCTCTACATCGTCGCCGTGCTCTTCCCGATCGCGCTGGTATGCGCGATCCCCGCCGTGCTCACCCGGCTGATCCAGTTCGTGCTCAAGGTGCTGCGTCGGCCGCCACTGCAGCACCGGCTGACGCTGCCCGGCGTGGCGCGCGTGGTCGGCTGGAGCGCCCTCGGCTACACCCTGTTCGGCGTGCACCTGTGGCTGCTGGCCAACGCCCAGGCCGCCCCCGGCCTCGGCGGCCTGCTGCGCAGCATCGGCTCGTTCGCCATCGCGATGACCGTCGGGATGTTCGCGTTCCTCTCCCCCTCCGGCCTCGGCGTGCGGGAGGCCGTGCTGGTGGCCACCATGGCGCCCTTCCTCGCGGACGCCGGCGGCCTGGGGGCGGCGACGGGGATCGCGCTGGCCTCGCGGCTGATCTTCACGGTGGCGGACCTGCTCGCCGCCGGCATCGCCGCCCTGTCGGGGGTGCGTCAGCTGCGCCGTCCGGGCGGGGCGCCCGACGTCGAGGCGACGCACGGGGAGCCCGCGGCGCCGGCCGCCGCCGAGCAGGTGCCCGCCCCGCGCCCGGCCGCCGAGCCCTCCCCCGCGCCGGCGACCACCCGCTGAGGCCGCCCAGCCGCGCGGGATCCGCATCGCATGTGACGTCGGTGCCCCCGACCAGTACTGGTCGGGGGCACCGGCGTCTTCGGCCTACGGTCAGCGGCGGCGGGTGGCCGCCATGTCCGTGAGCACCTCCAGGTGCCGGTGCAGCACCCGGTCGAGGCTGAACCGCTCCCGGATCAGCGCCTGGCCGTTGACCCCGATCTGCTTGGCCAGGGCCGGGTCGGTCAGCGCGGCGATCAGCCGCTCGGCCAGGCCCCGGACGTCGCCCGGGCGGCAGAGCAGCACGTTCTCGCCGTCGCGCAGCGAGATGCCGGGGAAGTTGTCGGCGCGCGCCGGCGCCACCACGGGCACCCCCGCCGCCATCGCCTCCAGGGTCGCCGTGCCGAGGCCGAGCCCCTGCTCGTGCGACTCCACCGTCGCGGCGGCCAGGTAGTCGGGGATCTCGCTCTTGGGCACCTTGCCCGCCGTGACGACGGCGTGCTCGACGCCGAGCGCGCGGGCCCGCTCGGCGAAGAGCCCGTAGTAGATCTGGCCGCAGACGAGCAGCTTCGCGTCCGGCACCCGGGCCAGCACCTCGGGCAGCGCCTCGACCAGGGCCACCCGGTCGCGCAGCGGGATCACGTGCCCGACGGAGAGGATGACCGGCGCGGTGCCCAGGTCGTGCCGTTCGCGGACCCGCTGGCCGTTGCCGCCGACCACCCAGTCGGGGTCGACCCCGACCGGGATCGGCACCAGGCCGGAGTGCGCGCCCCGGTAGCGGGACTCGATGTACTCCTGCATGAGCACGTCCATCACCACGAGCCGCGGCTTGGACCGCCACATGAACGGCTTGACCATGGTGGCGTCCAGCCCGCGGAACACCTTCGCGTAGCGGGCCTGCGGGTTCTCCAGCCGGGTGTGGATGGACAGCAGCGCCGGCACGCCGCGCTTGCGCGCGTAGAGGGCGGTCGCCCAGGTCAGGTCGAAGAACTGGCCGTGCTGGTGGATCACGTCCGGCCGGAACTCGTCGAGCAGCTTGCGGACCCGCCGCAGCAGCGTGGGCCGGCTGGTGAACGAGATGTCGAAGCTCACGGCCAGCCGGGTCTGCGGCAGCATCCACGCCGGCAGCCGGACGATCCGGAGGCCGTCGCGCTCCTCGACCTCCGGGGCGTCCTGGTAGGCCGCCGTGAGCACCAGCACGTCGTGCCCCTCGGCGGCGTAGCCCTTGGCGAGAGACTCGGACAGGTGCGAGCTTCCGCCCGCACGCGGCGGGAAGAAGTTGTTGACGACTGCGATACGCACGGGAGGGGTGCTCCTAGCTCTCCGCTACAGGGACGAACCGGACATCGCCGCCGTCCAACTCGACTGTGGAGACCACCCGGGCCGGGACCCCCGTCACGACCGCCCCCGGTGGCACGTCTCTGGTGACCACGGCCCCCGCGCCGACGACCGCGCCGTCGCCGATGGTCACGCCCATCATCACGGTCGCGT
The DNA here is from genome assembly GCF_036902715.1 of Micromonospora sp. CPCC 205546. NCBI lineage: Bacteria > Bacillati > Actinomycetota > Actinomycetes > Micromonosporales > Micromonosporaceae > Micromonospora > Micromonospora sp. CPCC 205546. The sequence continues at coordinate 8,416 of NZ_JBAKHL010000062.1, read as the reverse complement.
TCGCCCCGATGAACACCCGGTCGCCGATCACCACGGGCGCCCGGTCCACCGAAGCATAGGCACGCCCCGACACGCAACGCCGCGCGGTGGAGTGGGTGTAGATCTGCGCGCCGCAGCTGATGTCGCAGCCGGCGCCGATGGTCAACCCCCCGGAGCCGTCGATGACGGTGAACGCGCCGATCCACGTGCCCGCGCCGACGACCGGTTCGCCGATCACCCACGCGTGCGGGTTGTACGGGTTCGCCGGGAGCCCGTGCGACGACGGACCCCCGGCGGACGAGGGCTGGGTCACGCGACCTCGGTCTTGATGAGGTCGGTCATCCCGTCCTCGACGGCGATGGTCGACTCCCAGCCGAGCACCTCGCGGGCCCGGGTGACGTCGGCGGCGCGCCGGCTCACCAGCACCTCGCGCGGGTTGAACTGCGGCTGCACGTCCACGCCGACCGCCTTGATCAGGATCTCGGCGAGGGTGGCGATCGAGGTGTCGATGCCGGTGCCGATGTTGACCGGCACGTTGCCCTGCTCGGCCTCCATCGCGGCGACCACGGAGCGGGCGATGTCGTGCACGTGGATGAAGTCCATCGACTGCTCGCCCTTGCCGTCGATGACCGGCGGCTCGCCGTTCTTCAACCGCTTCACGAAGTGGTTGATCACGGACGTGTAGTAGGCGGTCGGCTTCTGGCCCGGGCCGTAGACGTTGAAGAACCGCAGCGCGATCCAGTTCAGGCCCTTGCTGCGCTGGTAGAAGCCGAGCAGGTCCTCACCGGCCCGCTTCGAGATGCAGTACGGGGTCAGCGGGTCGAGCCGGTCGTCCTCGTGCATCGGCAGCTTCTGCGGGTCGCCGTAGACCGAGGCCGACGACGCGAAGACCAGCCGCTTGACGCCGAGGTCGGCGGCGGCGGCGAAGACGTTGTGGTTGCCGACCATGTTGATGTCGATCGACTCGTGCGGGTCGGCCTGGCTCTTGTTGATCGAGACGGCGGCGAGGTGGATCACGTACTCGCAGCCCTTCATGGCCGCGTGCACGGCGCCGCCGTAGCGGACGTCCTGGTCGATCAGCTCGACGTCGCCGGTGGCCACCAGCTCCGCGACGCGGTCCCGGTCACCGCGGAACATGTTGTCGAAGATGCGGACGCGGTAGCCCTTCTCCAACAGCATCGGCACCACGTGCAGGCCGATGAAACCCGCGCCTCCGGTGATGAAGACGGTCTGCTTCGACATGGCGGAGCGTGTCCTTCCTGGGGGATCAGCGGCCGGAGGCCGCGGTGGTGACGACGTCGACCAGCGCGGCCGCGACGGTCTCGACCTGGTCGTCCGTGAGGTTGGCGTGCATCGGGATGGCCAGGTGCCGGGCGAACAGGTCCGCCGAGACCGGGCAGGGTGCGCTCTGGCCGTAGAGCGGCTGGACGTGCGAGGCGTACGTGCCGAACGTGCACTGCACGCCCCGCTGACGCAGCGCCAGCGCCACCGCGCCCCGGTCGACCGAGGGCGCGAGCGTGACGACGTACGACTGCCAGGGGTGCTCCCGGTCGGGCGCCTCGTAGGGGGTGGTGATCAGCTCGTGGTCCTTGAGCAGCTCGCCGTAGCGGGCGGCGGTGCGGCGCTTGGCGGCCAGCAGCTCCGGCAGCCGGTCGAGCTGGGCGAGCATGATCGCCGCGGAGATGTCGGAGAGCCGGTAGTTGTAGCCGAGCTCGGTGAAGGTCGGGATCGGCAGGTGCGACAGCTCGGCGCGGGTGAGCGCCCCCTCCACCCCGTACGTGTGCAGCTTGCGGGCGTGCGCGGCGAGGTCCTCGCGGTTGGTGACGTAGGCGCCGCCCTCGCCGGCGGTGATGCCCTTGCGGCCGTGGAAGCTGAAGGTGGCGACGTCGGCCAGGCTGCCGGCGGGCCGACCCTTGTAGGTGGCGCCGGCGGAGCAGGCGGCGTCCTCGACCAGGAACAGCCCGTGCCGGTCGGCGATCGCCCGCAGCTCGTCGTAGTCCGCCGGCTGCCCGAACGCGTCGACGGCGATGATGCCGACGGTACGGGGGGTGACGGCGGCCTCGACGGCGGCCGGGTCGACGGTCCAGGTGTCCGGTCGCACGTCGGCGAAGATCGGCGTGGCGCCGGTCCACAGCACCGAGTGCCCGGTGGCGGGGAAGGTGTAGTCACCGACGATCACCTCGTCGCCCGGCTTGACGCCCAGGGTGAGCAGCGCGAGGTGCAGGGCGGACCCGCAGTTGCTGGTGGCGAGCGCGTGCCCGGTGCCGGTGACGGCGGCGAAACGCTCCTCGAAACGGCGACAGGTGGGCCCGGAACCAGCGAGCCAGCCGGAGGCGAATACCTCGGCGATCGCGGCGAGCTCCGCCTCGCCGACCGTGGGCTGACCGAGCGCGATGACCTCAGACATGAGACTCCCAGAGAGATGGACCCGGAGCAGTCTAGGCCAACCGGGCGGATCTTCCGCGACTCGGGCGCGCCGGGTGGGCTTGGTTACCATCGGTCGCGGCGTCGGCAGGGGAGATGAGATGACCAGGTTCGTAGTGGTGGGTGGCGGCATCGTCGGGCTGGCGGTGGCGCACCGTCTGATGACCGACCGGCCCTCAGACCAGGTCACCGTGCTGGAGAAGGAGGCCGGTTGGGCGGCCCACCAGACGGGCCACAACTCGGGCGTGATCCACGCCGGCGTCTACTACAAGCCGGGCAGCCTGAAGGCGACCATGTGCCGGGCCGGCAGCGCCTCCATGGTCGAGTTCTGCGAGCGGCACGGGCTCGCGTACGACATCTGCGGGAAGCTGATCGTGGCGACCGACGCCGCGGAGCTGCCGCGGCTGCACGACCTGCACCAGCGCGCGCTGGCCAACGGCCTGCCGGTGCGGCTGATCGACGGCGCCGAGGCCGCCGAGCACGAGCCGCACGTGGCCGCCGTCGGCGCGCTGCACGTCGCCTCGACCGGCATCGTCGACTTCGGGGCGGTCTGCCGCAAGCTCGCCGAACTGCTCGCCGCGGGCGGGGCGGAGCTGCGGACCGAGACCGAGGTCACGTCCGTGGTCACCAGGCCGGAGGGCGTGGTGGTGGGCACCAGCCGGGGCGAGGTGGTCGCGGACGTCCTGATCAACTGCGCCGGCCTGCACGCCGACCGGATCTCCCGGCTGGCCGGCGTGCCCACGCCGGTGCGGATCGTGCCGTTCCGGGGCGAGTACTACGAGCTGGTGCCGCAGCGGCAGGGCCTGGTGCGGGGCCTCATCTATCCGGTGCCGGACCCACAGTTCCCGTTCCTCGGGGTGCACCTCACCAAGATGATCGACGGCAGCGTGCACGCCGGCCCGAACGCGGTGCTGGCGACCGCCCGGGAGGGCTACTCCTGGGGCCGGTTCAGCCCGCGCGACGTCTGGGACGAGCTGACCTACCGGGGACTGTGGGCGCTGGGCCGCCGGCACTACCGGTACGGGCTGACCGAGGTGACCCGGTCGCTGTCGAAGAAGCGGTTCGCGGCGAGCCTGGCCCGGCTGGTGCCCGAGCTGACCCCGGCGGACATCGTCCGGGCCGGCGCCGGCGTACGCGCGCAGGCGATCCTGCCCGACGGCGGCCTGGTGGACGACTTCCTCATCGTCGAGGCGGACCGGCAGGTGCACGTGCTCAACGCACCCTCCCCCGCGGCGACCAGCTCGCTGGAGATCGCCCGGCACATCGTCTCCCGGCTGCCGGTCGACGCTCCCCGCTGAGCCGGCGCCGGTCGGCCCGGCGCGGGGTCAGGCGGGTCGCGCCTACGCCACCGCGTCGCGGGGCCGGGGCACGCCGCCGCCCGCGCCGAGCCCGGTGGCCACCGCCTCCACCAACGTGCCGAGGTAGGCGTCGGTGAGCGGGGTCCGGGCGATCGCCAGCCGCCAGTAGAGTGGGCCGACGATCAGGTCGACGGCCGCTTCGGGGTCGGTGCCGGGCGGCAGTTCGCCGCGTTGCACGGCGCGGCCGATCAACCGGCCGCCGATCTCCTGCTGGCGGACGCGCAGCACCTTCTGCAGCGTCTGGTCGATGCTCGGGTTGCGCGCCGCCTCGGCGAGCAGGTCGGGGATGATCTGCGAGGCCAGCGGGTGCCGCAGCGCGTGCGCCACCGCCTGGAAGAGCAGTTCGAGGTCACCGCGCAGCGTCCCGGTGTCCAGCGCGGGGAGCTTCCCCGTGGCCGCCGCGGCGACGACCTCCAGCACCAGGTCGAGTTTCGAGTTCCAACGCCGGTAGATGGCGGTCTTGCTGACCCCGGCCCGCCGGGCCACCGCCTCGATGGAGAGCCGGCCGTAGCCGACCGCCGCGAGTTCCTGCATCAGCGCCCGGCGGATGGCCGTGGTGATGTCGTCGCGCAGCACCGCCGCGCCGGCCGGCGCCCGCCTCTTTCCGGTCGTCACCTGGAGCTCGTCTCGGCTGTCACGAGGAACAATGTAGCGCAACGACGGTACGGTTGCGTCCCGACGTGTTTCGGACTACTGTCCACGCAGCGGCGAGGCGGCGCTCCACGCTCGGTTCCATCGTCGCGCCTCACCCGTCGTCACGAAAGATCGGAGCGCCCATCCCATGGCCAACACCGCGCTGGCCGACCCGGACTCCGGCCTGTCCCAGGCGCAGCTGGCCGCCCGGTACGGGCTGCGGTTCGCCGGCGAACGGCCGTCCCTGGGCGAATACACCCGGCGACTCTGGCACTACCGGCACTTCATCGCCGCGTACGCCAACGCCAAGCTGGTCGCCTCGTTCAGCAACGCCCGGCTCGGGCAGCTGTGGCAGGTGCTCACCCCGCTGACCAACGCGGCGGTCTACTACCTCATCTTCGGCGTGGTGCTGAACCAGAACCGCGTCCCGAACTTCATCGCCTACCTCTGCACCGGGCTGTTCATCTTCAACTTCACCCAGACCGCCGTGCAGACCGGCACCCAGTCCATCACCAGCAACCTCGGCCTGATCCGGGCGCTGCACTTCCCCCGGGCCTGCCTACCGCTGGCCGTCACCGTCACCCAGTTCCAACAGCTGCTCGGGTCGATGGTGGTGCTCATCGCCATCGTGCTGGTGACCGGCGAGCCGATCACCCTGGCCTGGCTGCTGCTGGTGCCGGCGATCCTGCTCCAGACGGTCTTCAACGCCGGGCTCACCATGATGGTGGCCCGGATGGGCGCGAAGCTGGCCGACCTCAAGCAGGTCATGCCCTTCCTCATGCGCACCTGGATGTACGGCTCCGGGGTGCTCTACAGCGTGGCGCTCTTCGACGAGGAGCTGCCGGCGTGGGCCTCCCGGCTGGTCGAGTTCAACCCGGCGCTGGTCTACATCGAGCTGGCCCGGGTGGCGCTGCTGGAGCAGGCGCCGCTGCTCAACTCCTCCCTGCTGCAGCTCTGGCTGGCGGCGGCGGGCTGGGCGATCGTGATGGGCGTCGGGGGTTTCATCTACTTCTGGCGGGGCGAACAGGAGTACGGCCGTGGTTGAGCAGTTCGAGTCGTCCAACGACGTGACCGTGACGCTGCCCCGGATCCAGGAGCGGATCCCCACGGTGGTGGTGGACGACGCGCACGTGATCTACCGGGTGCACAAGGGCGCGGGCGGAGGCGGCGGCCCCGTCGGCGCGCTCAAGCGGATCGTCAGCCGCAGCTCGGCGCCGAACATCCGGGAGGTGCACGCGGTCAAGGGCGTCAGCTTCACCGCGTACCGGGGCGAGGCGATCGGGTTGATCGGCAGCAACGGCTCCGGCAAGTCGACCATGCTGCGGGCGATCGCCGGGCTGCTGCCGGTCAACCGGGGCGCGGTCTACACCCAGGGGCAGCCCTCGCTGCTCGGCGTCAACGCCGCCCTGCTCAACGACCTCTCCGGCGAGCGCAACGTCGTACTGGGCTGCCTGGCCATGGGGATGCCGCCGGACGAGGTGCACCGGCAGACCCCGGAGATCATCGAGTTCTCCGGGATCAACCAGCGGGGCGACTTCGCCTCGCTGCCGATGCGCACCTACTCCTCCGGCATGTCGGCGCGGCTGCGCTTCTCCATTGCGGCGGCCAAGAAGCACGACGTGCTGCTCATCGACGAGGCCCTCGCCACCGGCGACAAGGGCTTCCGCAAGCGCAGCGAGCAGCGGGTGCGGGAGCTGCGGGAGAGCGCCGGCACGGTCTTCCTCGTCAGCCACCAGCTCTCCTCGATCCGCGACACCTGCGAGCGGACGCTCTGGCTGGAATCGGGCGTCCTGCGCATGGACGGCCCGACCGACGAGGTGCTGCGGGCCTACGAGGACTTCGCCAACGGCAAGTAGCGTGCCGGCCGACGCCGGCATCGACACCGCGCCGGCCGCGTCGTCCCGTTGGGGCGACCCGGTCCGCGCGTTAAGGTTCATCCGGTCGCCGCGCGGGCGGAAGCTCTGTTCACCTTCCCCGAGAGTGAGGATTCGGCAATGACGCAGGACCACACCACTGGCCCGGACGCCACACCGGAGACCCCGGCGCCGTGGCGGCCCTCGCGGACGGTGGCGGTGGTGCTGGCCGGCGGCACCGGGACCCGGCTGGGTCTCGGCATCCCGAAGCAGCTGCTGAAGATCGCCGGTAAGCCGATCATCGAGCACACCCTGGCCGTCTTCGAGGCGGCGCCGGAGATCGACGAGATCATCGTGCTGATGGCCAGCGGCCACGTCGCCGACGCCCAGCAGATCGTCGACAAGGCCGGCTTCCGCAAGGTCACCAAGGTGATCGAGGGCGGCGACACCCGCAACGCCACCACCCGCATCGCGCTCGACGCCGTCGGCGAGGCCGACTGCAACATCCTCTTCCACGACGCGGTGCGGCCCCTGGTCAGCGGCCGGATCGTCCGGGAGTGCGTCAACGCCCTCTGGACGTACGCGGCGGTCGACGTGGCCATCCCGTCGGCCGACACGATCGTCCAGGTCGACGAGGACGACTGCATCACCGACATCCCGGTGCGCTCCTCGCTGCGCCGGGGCCAGACCCCGCAGGCCTTCCGCTCGGGCACCATCCGCGAGGCCTACCGGCGCGCCGAGGGCGACCCGCACTTCGCCGCCACCGACGACTGCGGGGTGGTGCTGCGCTACCTGCCCGGCACGCCGATCAAGGTCATCGACGGCTCGGACGAGAACATCAAGGTCACCCACCCGGTCGACGTGCACCTGGCGGACAAGCTCTTCCAGCTCGCCGCCGCGCAGGCTCCCCGGGTCACCGACGAGCGCAGCTACACCGAGGAGCTGACCGGCCGGACCATCGTGGTCTTCGGCGGCAGCTACGGCATCGGCCACGACCTGGCCGAGCTGGCCCGCCGCTACGGCGCGCAGGTCTTCCCGTTCAGCCGCTCCAGCACCGGCACCCACGTGGAGCGCGCCGAGGACGTCGAGGCCGCGCTGAAGACCGCCTTCGAGGCCACCGGCCGCATCGACCACGTGGTGGTCACCGCCGGCATCCTGGAGAAGGGCGCGCTCGCCGAGATGGACCAGGAGACCATGGACCGGGTGCTCCAGGTCAACTTCGTGGGGCCGGTCATCGTGGCCCGCCAGTCGCTGCCCTACCTCCAGCAGACCAAGGGCCAGCTGCTGCTCTACACCTCCAGCTCCTACACGCGGGGCCGGGCCCGCTACGCGCTCTACTCCTCCACCAAGGCGGCCCTGGTCAACCTCACCCAGGCGCTGTCGGACGAGTGGGCGGAGTTCGGCGTACGGGTCAACTGCGTCAACCCCGAGCGGACCGCGACCCCGATGCGCACCAAGGCGTTCGGCGAGGAGCCGGAGCACACGCTGCTCGCCGCGGAGACCGTCGCCCAAGCCTCGCTGGACGTGCTCGTCTCGGAGCTGACCGGCCAGGTCATCGACGTACGCCGCGCACCGGGCGAGGCACCTGTCCCGTCGGTGCCGGGGCAGGTCGTGCGGGACGCCAGCCCGGCCAGCGCCGGCTGACGCGGGTCTCGGGCCACGGCGGGGAACGGAGCCGACATGCGTGGTGACCTGGTTCGCAAGCTGCTCGCCCGCGCGCTGGCCACCGGCCTCGCGGTGCTGGCCTTCCTCGTCGTCGCGCTGACCGGCGCGACGGGCTGGGGGTTGGGACTGGCCGTGGCCGCCCTCGCGGCGGCCACCTGGGAGCGGCGGGTGCGGTCCGGCGCCGACAACGCCGCCGAGACCGCACTGGTCGCGGCGGCGATCCTGGTCGGATACGCCCGCCGCCTCGACGCGGGGTTCGATCCCGCGCTGGCCGCGACCGCGCTGGTCCTGCTGGGGCTGGTGCTGCTGGTCAATCCGCTCCGCGACGCCGGTGGCCTGGAGGTGCGCGCCGCGAACCTGCCGGTGCGCACCTGGACGCCGCTGGTCGCCGCCCGCCTCGGCGACGCGCTGGCGGGGCTGCTCGCCCTGCTGGCGCTGGCCGCCGTCGCGGGCCTGCCGGCCGGCGTCGCGCTGGCCGCGGTCGCCGTGGTCGCCGCCGGCGCC